>NZ_JBRILQ010000030.1:0-60216 GCF_052977045.1 Shewanella sp. 125m-7 | reverse complement strand
CGTCTAGAGGCCTAGGACACCGCCCTTTCACGGCGGTAACAGGGGTTCGAATCCCCTAGGGGATACCACTATTTAAAATAACGAGATTTCGGTCTGGTTATTCAAGCGTTAAACCTTAGCCTACAAGGTTTAATGAGTATTCACTCTTTGCAGAGTCTAATGCCGTCCGGGTCCCCTTCGTCTAGAGGCCTAGGACACCGCCCTTTCACGGCGGTAACAGGGGTTCGAATCCCCTAGGGGATACCACTATTTAAAATAACGAGATTTCGCTCTGGTTATTAAAACCCAAAATGGGGCCTTAGCTCAGCTGGGAGAGCGCAACACTGGCAGTGTTGAGGTCAGCGGTTCGATCCCGCTAGGCTCCACCATTTACGGCTTTAAGCATATAGCTTTAAGCGGTTAGTAATTAAACCACCTTAGGGTGGTTTTTTTATGCCTGAAATTATTTGTTTGCTACTTGGAAAAAATAACGTAATGCCAACCAGTATAAAGATTTGATCACTCAGCGAGTGTTTAATGAGTTTGAGGCTAGATTATTAGTTGCTCTTAGGTACCTGTACCAGCGTTAATTTCGATAATAGCTCTTGCATTATTCCGCCTTCGACCATCTTTGGTCTTGTACTACCTATATCAATATAGTCGAGTATAAATGACATTCTCTGCATGCCGCCATCTATCTGGGTACGAGTGAAGCTCATAGCGATTCTACCGTTAAGCTAGTGACCAATCATTAGCACCACTGAAGCTCGCCACTTTGGAGCATTTTTACTGCCTAACTTCTATTATAAACTGCAGTTAAAAATGGGAGGTTACCTGGGTTTAAAACTTTAAAAGCGAAGCCATTCTTTCATCTATTCAGCTTGAGCTAATTTATTCACAGTGTGTAGACGTACTCATTCGAGGTTGGTGCAGGGAGCATACGACTTTTGTGGAGGATGACTCAAAGTAAGCATAACAGCACAAGATTGCATTAGGGCGAGTGTTAGTAATTAGATGTAGATATGTGAGCTTAAATCTGGTGTTACATGCTTATATGGTATTACGAACGGTTAAGTTGTATGTGCTCTGATATACCAAGAAATGCCATAAATACTAAATAATTGTTAGATGTGTGGATTTTATATCCTAGGAATAATATCAATAGCTTTGCTATATGGCGCGGAGACAAATGAAATAGAGAGCATCTTCTATGCTCCCACAATAGTAAATGTATTCATAAGATTGCTTACGATTAAGCACGTATAAGCCTTAACAGGTTACACCAATGAGACTTGATGATGCTCTTCCCCTAAAGGCGTTATGCTCAAACGAGTAAATAGCACTTTAATAAGATAGTTATAAATAGGGCTGGGCAATAGAGTTTTAGTTGACCATATCAGTTACTCGTCGCTGTGTCTGGGCAGATTCCCGCTTACATTTATCTTTAACTTGTTTAGAACCGAGAGCGATTAACGAGCAGCTATAAGCATGTTATTAAAGTCGGCAATAGGTTGGATGTAAATCAAAAAGCCATCATTGGCGATGGCTCTAGTACTTAGCTTTCGTATAAAGACTAGCGAGTATTGCTAGCAGCTAATTAATCAATACTAAGTTAGTCAGTACCTATATAGTTAGTCATTACTTAGTTAACGTTAAGTTAGTTAATACCAAGAAATCCACCGGTTTGATGCGCCCATAGCTGTGCATAGATCCCACCAGAGTTGATGAGCTCCTGATGAGTGCCTTGTTCAACAGTTTTGCCTTCATCCAATACAATTAAACGGTCCATAGCGGCAATAGTTGATAGCCTATGTGCAATAGCGATAACTGTCTTGCCTTGCATTAACTGATACAAGCTTTCTTGAATTGCAGCTTCAACTTCGGAATCTAGCGCCGATGTAGCTTCATCTAATAGCAAAATTGGTGCATTTTTAAGTAACACTCGTGCTATAGCTATACGTTGTCGCTGACCGCCGGAGAGTTTTACACCTCGTTCACCAACCTGTGCATCTAAGCCTTGATTCCCTTCTGGATCACTTAGGTTCTTTATAAACTCATAGGCTTGTGAGTTTTTAATCGCTTGATCGAGTTGTTCATCATTGGCATCAGGGTTACCGTACAAAATATTCTCGCGAATTGAGCGGTGTAGGAGGGAGGTATCTTGAGTAACCATACCAATATGTGCACGCAGTGAGTCCTGTTTAACTTGAGTTATATCCTGATTATCAATGGCTATACTGCCTGACTCTACATCGTGAAAACGCATCAACAGATTAACGAGTGTTGACTTACCTGCACCTGAACGACCAACAAGACCAACTTTTTCACCAGGCTTAATATGAAGATTTAACTCATCAATTACGCCGCTCTTTTCGCCGTAATGAAAGCTAACTTGCTTGAAATCGATACGCCCCTGGCTGACATTAAGTTCTGGGGCATTAGTGATATCATTGATTTCGGTAGGCTTAGATAGTGTATTCATACCATCTGCAACAGTGCCAATGTTCTCGAATAGAGAGCTAATTTCCCACATGATCCATTGCGACATACCGTTGAGCCTTAACGCCAAACTGATGGCGATAGCGATGGCACCTACAGTAATTGCATCATCACTCCAAAGCCAAATTGAAACCGCTGCGATAGAGAAAGCAAGCATGTAATTGATTATTTGCACACTTACGTTAATCCAGGTAACTAAACGCATCTGTCTATATACGGTGTGGAGAAAAGTTTTCATGCTGCCTTTAGCATATTCAGCTTCTTTTTGGGTGTGTGCAAAAAGCTTTACTGTGGCGATGTTAGTGTAACTATCGACAATTCTTCCAGTCATTGTCGATCGAGCATCAGCTTGCTCTGTTGATACTTTCTTTAGTTTGGGCAAGAACTTAAATTGCAAAGCGATATAAACGGCAAGCCAGATAAGCATAGGTACCATTAAGCGCAGGTCGGCTTTGGCTATCATCACAACCATCGAGGTGAAATACACTAAGATGTAAACTAAAACGTCTAATAATTTAGTCACCGTCTCTCGAACGGCTAATGATGTCTGCATAACCTTGGTTGCGACCCGGCCTGCAAAATCATTTTGATAAAATGACACACTTTGCTTCAACAAGTATCGGTGGGCTAACCATCTAATAGACATGGGGTAATTACCTAGTAGCCCCTGATAAACAATCAACGCATGTAATAACACTAGAGTTGGAATAACAACTAATACAAGCAGTGTCATGCCAAGTAACTTCATACCTTCTTTTTCGAACAGCGTTTTTGGGTCGTTATTAATCAGTAGATCGACCAAGTCGCCCATAAAGCCAAATAGAGACACTTCTAAAATGGCAAGTAGGGCTGTCAAAATTGACATAATAACCAATGGCACTTCGAATCCGCGGGTGTAATGACGGCAAAAAGCATAGATGCCTTTTGGTGGTTGTTGCGGCTCTTCGCTAGGTAATGGATCAACCCAAGATTCAAATCGTTTGAACATGTTATTACTCAGTCTGTATCTATCGTGTTAGAAAATACTAATAAATAAATAGCATATAGGAATAACGCAACTAAGTATAAGTAAAACCCAGCTTAATATTCAGTTCCGTTTTCCGCTAGTGAAGCCATAACTTGTTGGGTAAGATTAGGATCAAACCTTTAGTTTAGGAACATAAATGCCAGAACATAACTGCCACCTAGAAAAAGAGGCCTGCCGTAACGCTCGGCTGTCTCGTGATGCTAGATTTGATGGTCAGTTTTTTATTGGCGTGCTGACAACAAAAATCTATTGCAGACCTATCTGCCCGGCAGTCAGCCCTAAAGAAGCTAATGTCAGATATTTTGATTCAGCTTTGCAAGCCGCAAATGCTGGCTTAAGGCCTTGCTTACGCTGTCGGCCTGATTCTGCGCCAATGTCATATGCATGGCAGGGGACGCAAACCACATTGGAACGAGCTAAATCTTTAATCGACGCTGGCGCGCTGTCAGGTATCGAAGGGGGGAGCGTTGAAGCGCTTGCTGAGCGCTTGGGTATTAGCAGTCGTTATTTACGTAAACTGTTTAGCGATAAAATGGGGAGTACCGTTAAAGCATATGAGCAGTATCGTCGCTTAATGTTTGCTAAGCAATTACTGCATCAAACAGATCTTAGTATTACTCAAGTTGCTTTTTCTGCTGGTTTTTCGAGTGTTAGACGTTTTAATGAAGCGTTTAAAAGCGGATTGAAACTCACGCCGTCAGCCTTAAGAAAGCAAGGCCTATCAAAGCTGATGCGGGCCAATGTAGACGGCGTGGTTGGCGCGGTTGCGCTGCGTTTACAAATGAGTTTTCGGCCGCCCTATCAATGGCAACCTATGCAAGATTTTTATCGCATTCGGGCGGTAACGGATATGGAGTGGTTTATCGATGAGTCCAGCTATGCTCGCAGCTTTACGCTTAACAATGTAAGTGGTTACTTTAATGCAAAGCTAGATAACAAAGCGAATGTGTTTAATGTTGAGATCCTATTAGAGAGCGAGTCCGGCTTACAGTACCTTGGGAGTGTGATTAGCAATATTCGCCGAGTACTGGATCTTAATGCCAATATTGACCAAGTGGATGAAGTGTTATCTTCGATACATCCGTTAGCAGGCAACCTAAGCCAAGGCCTTAGGTTGCCTGGCGTTTGGTCGGCATTTGAAGCGGGGTGTCGCGCTGTACTTGGTCAACAAGTGAGTATTGTGCAGGCATCTAAGCTGTTAAATCAGTTAGTACTCGCGTATGGCGAAAGGCGTGTAATTGCAGGCCAACAAGTCATGCTTTTTCCGGCGCCAGAGGCAATATCAAACGCAGAGTTGGACGAATTAAAAATGCCAGTGGCAAGAAAAAAAGCTCTGAATGCTTTGGCACAGTTTGTTTGCCTGCACCCAGAGGCAGAACTGGATTTATGGCTGGCAATTAAAGGCATTGGGCCGTGGACAGTGGCTTATGCAAAAATGCGCGGGCTGAGCGATCCCAACATATTATTGTGCGGTGATTTAGTGGTTAAAAAGCGCCTATTAAGATTATATGCTGAGCAGTCTTCGCCGCCATTAACAGATTACGGCCAAATCACTCAGCAGCTTATACAACAAAGTGCTCCTTGGGGCAGCTATTTAACTTTTCAGCTTTGGAACCTCTCATGACTAAAATAGGCTCAGCGATAGCGAAACTTAATTTTGACTGCAGCTTTGGTACTATTTCAATGTGTGCTAATGCAAAAGGCATTACGCATCTGAATTTTATTCCACAAATGGGCGATGACTGGCAATCACGAGAAATCACAGGACTCACGATTGCAAATAATCAGGCCAAGCTTAATGATCAATCAGAGCTGCAGTTGGCCAAGGAACATCTTATTCAGGCACAAAGCGAGTTGAATGCGTATTTTTCCGAAGGTTTACTTAAGTTCACGGTAGCACTTGCGCCACAGGGCACAACTTTCCAGCAGCAAGTTTGGCAAGCGTTAAGTGAACTTGATTATGGCCAAAGTTGTAGTTACGCCGAGATTGCGAATCGCATTAATCGACCTAAAGCGGTGAGGGCGGTAGGGACTGCCAATGGCGCAAACCCGATAGCGATAATAGTACCTTGCCATCGAGTTATTGGTAAAAATGGTACCTTAACGGGTTACGCTTATGGCATCGAACTTAAGAAGAAACTACTTAAACTTGAAGGCTTAGATAAGTTCTGAAGCCATTGGCAAAATAATTGACTGTTCTATGACGGCTTTGTGATTGCTAATTCAGATCAAAAATAAGCTTTTAAGCAGATATTAGCGTAGAATAGGCGCCTTATTTTTGATTAGGCGTTTACCCGTAAATTATGACTCAGCCAGTATCTTCAACCGACAAAGCAGCAACGCAAACTGTGGTTACCGCAAAGACTCACAGCGACTTTACTCAACTAGGGTTAATCCCTGAGTTGCTCGAAACGCTTAAACTGCTGAGTTATACAACGCCTACTGCAATTCAATCGCATATTATCCCTGCTGTATTGGGCGGCAGAGATGTGTTGGGCGGCGCAAAAACAGGCTCAGGCAAAACAGCGGCTTTTGCGTTACCGATTATTCAAAAGATTGCAAAAGCAGCTCCGCGAAAAGCGGATAGCAATTTCGTTTCTTGTTTAGTCTTAGTGCCAACTCGTGAATTAGCGCAGCAGGTGAGTGACAGCTTTATGCGCTACTCTCAGCTGATTAAACCACACTTAAAGACACTCGCGATTTATGGTGGTGTGTCGACTAATACCCAAATGCAAAGCCTGCGTGGTGGTGCAGATATTGTTGTGGCCACGCCTGGACGCTTGATCGATCTTATTTCCAGCAACGCGTTAAAGCTAGATAAAACGCATACCTTAGTGCTTGATGAAGCCGACCGTATGCTAAGCCTCGGTTTTACAGAAGAGCTTAACGAGCTGTTGGCAAAGCTGCCGAGCAACAAGCAAACCTTGATGTTCTCTGCGACCTTCCCTGAAGAAGTGCAAGAGTTAACGCAATCGTTATTAAACAATCCTGTAGAAATGCAGCTACAAAGTAGCGAAGAAAGCACATTAGTGCAGCGGGTCATCACCGTTAACCGTAATCGTAAAACGGCACTACTCGCTGAGTTGATTAAGCAAAACCAATGGCAGCAAGTATTGATTTTTGCCAGCGCAAAATACAGCTGTAATCGTTTAGCACAAAAGTTGGCGAATGCAGGTATTGTGGCTGAGGTTTTTCACAGTGACAAAGGTCAAGGCGCTCGAAACCGTCTGCTTGAAGAGTTTAAAGCGGGAGAAATCAGTGTGCTGATTGCTACTGATATTGCCGCCCGTGGTATTGATATTGAAAAGTTGCCTATTGTCATTAACTTTGAGCTACCAAGAAGCCCTGCTGATTATATGCATCGTATTGGCCGAAGTGGCCGAGCAGGCGAAGCTGGTCTAGCGATTAGCTTGATTTCACATGATGAATATCAACACTTTAAGTTGATTGAGAAGAAAAACAAGCTGAGATTAGAACGCGAGCAAATTCCAGGTTTTGAAGCCGATTTAGAGGCGCCTATTGACTGTCCTTCACGCGAAGAGAAGCCGATGGCAAAGCCAGCTGGTACAGGCAAGAAAAGTCGCAAGAAGTTACCAAAGGCTAATGCAGACCTTTGGTCAAAGAAGTCTTAAACATAGCAATATAGGTATCAAGTGGTTTCGCTAGCGGGATCATCACTAAAAGGACTCAAATTGAGTCCTTTTTTACGACTGAAAAGTTTGGTTTTGTGGCTTAACGCCATTTTTAAGCATGTATCACCGAGTTCAGCAATAAAGCGGTAGCGTAGCATTTCGGCTTTAGGTATTCTTTTGTCGATTTATGTCGCTTGAAACTCATAATTTATTTAGGAAATACTATGCAGCACCTATTTTGGTTAGTTGAGGGACAAATTGCAGGACGCAGTGGACCGAATAAAGATCCTTGGGAGCTTGCACAATTAAAGGCTTCTGGCGTTGATGCGGTTCTCTCTGTCAACAACGGTGAAGAGTGTGATGAAGCAGAGTTCAGGGCATTAGGCTTGGATTACCTTTGCGTGCCTTTTTCAAGCAATATTCCTCCTAAAGAGGAAGATCTTGCTTATAGTGTTGAGCAGGTGCCAAAAGCACTGGCCTTTATCCGTAAGTGTGAGGCACAAGAAAAAACGGTCCTTATTCATTGCCGTTCGGGTAAAGACAGAACAGGGCTTATTATGGCTTACTACCTTATGGATAATGGCGCTGCACCTTTGCATGCCGTTAGTCAGGTTCGAGCGGTGCGCGATATTGCATTTAGCTCTGAAGGATGGGATCAATTTGCATTTGATGTCCTTTATGCGTTACAAGATTAACTAAGGCCCAGTAATAGAATAACAAAATGAATGCAAATGGATTGCACACACCCACGTTTTTAAAGTTAATGTTACTTTTGGCTGCCATACTTTTCACTGGCTGCCAAACTTCTCCTGCCTACCCAGACAAAATATCAAGTGTAAAAATTAAGCCGAAAAGCGACTGGCCTTTAGTTCAGTATTTACAAAGTGATGTGCTATCTCACCCAGAGCAAACCGGCGTTATACCGCTGACAGACGGCGTTGATGCGTTTATCGCGCGCTTGGCCTTAGTCAGCTCCGCAACGGCGAGCATCGACCTACAATATTACATTTACCGTTCGGACGACAGCGGTCGGCTACTCATTTGGCACTTAATTGAAGCGGCGCAGCGTGGTGTCAGAGTGCGTATTTTACTCGATGATATGGCAATAAAAAATGCTGATGAAGCGTTAGTGATGCTGGCAGAACATGAAAACATCCAAGTACGGTTATATAACCCTTCATTTGAGCGAAGCTTCCGCAAAATTGCATTTGTAGCCGGATTTTCAAGACTCAATCACCGCATGCACAATAAGTCTCTGACGGTTGATAATACTATCAGCGTGGTCGGTGGGCGCAATATTGGTAACGAGTACTTTTCGAATGATACTGATGTTGAGTTTGGTGATTTTGATTTAATGACTATAGGCAGCGCTGTCGAGCAGGTGTCAGATCAATTTGATCTCTATTGGAATGCCCCCTTAACCGTTGAAATTAGTGCTCTTAGTTCTCACCGCGCATCCGAAAAAGAGATTGCTAACGCACTTAAGTTGGTCGAGTCAGAAAAAGCGGCCTATAGCACTAATCCCTATATTTCCCGGTTATTAAATAGTGATTTGATAACTAAGATGCAAAACCGAACACTGCCTTGGTATTGGGGGACGGCAAAGTTGGTTTATGACCAACCAGATAAGAAGTCTCACCAGCTAGATAGTGACAATATTCTCGCGGATTTAGGTGAGTTTTTATCTCAGGCTAAAGCAGAGGTGTTGATTGTTTCTCCCTACTTTGTGCCAACGAGAACAGGTACAAAAAGCATTATCGAATCCACCAAGAAAGGGATTGCTATTACTGTGTTAACTAATAGTTTAGCTGCAACTGATGTGTTAGCTGTTCATGCGGGTTACAGGCAGTACCGGCAACAGTTATTAGAAGCTGGAGTTCGAATATTTGAAGTGAAAGCTAACCCAGAGATAAAAAAAACGAGTAGCTGGAGTGGTAGTTCTAAAAGTAGCTTACATGCCAAAACATTTGTGACAGATAAGAGTTCTATTTTTGTTGGCTCATTTAATTTTGACCCGCGTTCAGCTTGGTTAAATACCGAAATGGGGCTGATTATCGACAATAAGTTGTTAGCGAGTGGCATAGTAGAAGGCATTGAAGCGAGTCTAGTTAAAAATACCTATCGGCTCGAAATAGAAGACCAACAAATTGTTTGGTTTGATGATTTTAATCAACGGAAAATTTATGCAGAACCCGATGCCGGGCTTTGGCGTATGTTTCTAGTGGATTGTATCGCATTATTACCGATTGAATCACAGCTTTAATTGTTTGCTTAGATTGATTGCGTTAGAGTTTATTCATGAGGTTCAATGTCAAAGGCTGTAATTTAGATGGAAGCGATAACTAAGAATATTAAAAACAAGAGTAAAGCGAGCCAATCTCAAGGATTGCTGTTATTTAAACTCTCACTGACTCAGTTATTTGCATTGGGTACCTTGAAAATAAGAGAGCTTGTGCCGTACTGCCCTTTAAGTGCAATCCCTCATTCTCACCCCACGATTTTAGGCGCTGCAACTATACGTGGTGCGACAATTCCGATCGTGGATATGGCTGCGGCTATTGGCTATCGACCAATTACCGAACAAGAGCTTAAAGATAGCTATATTATTATCACTGACTGTCAAAGGATGGTCATTGGTTTCCTCGTACGTTCAATCGATAAAATTATTGAATGTAACTGGCGCGATATTGAAAAGCCGCCAGCAAATTTAGGTAAAAATGCCTATTTAACGGGGGTGACTAAAATCGATGGAAAGCTGGTGCAGCTTTTAGATGTCGAGTTACTGCTATCAAAGGTATTTCCCGCTAGCCCTGAAACCACACGTGCTATCTTAACTGACGTTCAGCGAGAGTGCTTAAAGCCGCTAAATATATTACTTGTTGACGACTCAAAAGTTGCACGAAAGCAACTTAGTGACGCTTTAGATAGCATTAATATCCCCTATCAAGTGACGGCTGATGGTAAAGAGGCGTTACAAATAATGGAGCAGGCCGAGCGTGATAAGCATGCTATCGATATATTAGTTAGCGATATAGAAATGCCGGGATTAGATGGCTACGAATTGGCCTTTGAGGTCAAGAATAATCCTGCGATAGCGCCGGCATACATCATCTTGCATACCTCGCTATCGAGCGAAATCAGTGTTAGCCAAGCACATCAGGTTGGTGCTAATGAGGCATTAACTAAGTTTTGTGCACATGAGCTGATTGATGCAATGCTACGTGGAGCAGAACAAGCAACGGAGAATGCTAATCTTTAGGGGGTTATTAGCAATATGTTAATCGTGAGTAATATACCCGTCTAAATGTCTAGCAAAGGTGGACAATAGTTGCTGCATCCGATACAAACTGTGTAGAAGGAATATTAACTTTATTTTAGGCTTGCTGAAGAGCTAGTCTTAAATCGAATTACTACATACTATAAAAACGACAGGTTAAGTAATGAATCAAAAACCATCTTTGTTTGCCCGATTGGCAGACGGCAGTTTAGTGCTACAAATTCTCGTGGGTATTATAGCGGGTGTTATTTTAGCAACCGTATCAAAAAGTGGTGCTGAGAGTGTGGCTTTTTTAGGTGAGTTGTTTGTTGGCGCCTTAAAAGCAATTGCACCGATCTTAGTGTTTATCTTAGTGGCGGCATCGATTGCTAACCAAAAGAAAAATGCCAAAACCAATATGCGTCCAATTGTGATCTTATATCTATTTGGTACATTTTCGGCTGCCGTCACCGCAGTCTTAATGAGCTTCTTGTTTCCTACGACGCTGGCATTATCGTTAGATGCGGCGCAGGCTTCACCACCTGAAGGCATTGGTGAGGTTATCCATACGTTATTGTTTAAGCTTGTTGATAATCCAGTGAATGCGGTAATGACAGGTAACTATATTGGTATTCTTGCGTGGGGTGTGGGCTTAGGTTTAGCACTGCATCACGCAACAGATTCTACCAAGCAAGTATTTGCTGATGTGAGCCATGGTATATCTCAAATGGTTCGCTTCATCATTCGTTTAGCACCAATTGGTATCTTTGGCCTAGTGTCAGCTACATTTGCAACAACAGGTTTCGGTGCGATTGCAGGTTATATGCACCTACTTCTTGTTTTGCTTGGTGCGATGGCAATTATGGCGTTAATTATTAACCCTGCCATTGTGTACTTTAAAATTCGTCGTAACCCTTACCCATTGGTGTTTACTTGTCTGCGAGAAAGTGGCGTGACCGCATTCTTTACTCGCTCTAGTGCCGCAAATATTCCGGTAAACATGGCGTTGTGTGAAAAGCTTAAGCTGCATGAAGATACTTACTCTGTTTCTATTCCTTTAGGCGCGACCATTAATATGGGCGGCGCAGCGATCACGATTACTATTTTGACGCTTGCTGCTGCAAATACGATGGGAATTCAAGTGGACCTACTTACTGCAATTCTATTAAGTGTTGTGGCTGGCGTTTCAGCTTGTGGCGCATCGGGCGTAGCCGGTGGCTCACTGCTACTTATTCCATTGGCTTGTAGCTTGTTTGGTATTTCAAATGACGTAGCTATGCAAGTCGTTGCGGTCGGCTTTATCATTGGTGTTATTCAAGATTCTGCGGAAACAGGCCTAAACAGCTCGACTGACGTTATCTTTACTGCTGCGGCATGTGAAGCGGCAGAAAGGAAAGAAAACGCTTAGAACTTATTACAGCGCTGATAAAAAGCACTTGTAATACAATAGAAGCCCGCTCATGAATATGAGCGGGCTTCTTGTTAGTAAGCCACTCTTCTGGCTTGCCTCTCTACGCAAAATATTGCTAGGCTGAATAAAGCTTATTCGGAAAACTAGGCGCCGATAATCCCAAGCGGTCTACCCGTTTGCCAGGCGCCACGAGTAAAGTCAGGGAAGTTAACCGAATTACTGCGATTATTGACAGACTCTTCACTTAAAATATTCACCACTGACCAGCTTGCGCCATCATAAACATCTTGATCCAATGGCTCTGCATTTCTTAAGCAATACACCATGCGCCAAAGCATTAAAAAATCCATGCCACCGTGCCCACCATTACGCTCTGCTTCTTCTCCCATACGCAGCCATAATGGATGGTCATACTTGGCGTACCACTTTTGCATATCCATATCCCACTGGTGATAATTGCCTGAGCCACCTTGTTCAATCGCGATACGGTTAGGAAAGCCCGCAAACACCCCATTGGTTCCTTGTATAAGGTTATGGCGGCTATAAGGGCGCGGAGTCGTGGTGTCATGCTGTACCATTATGGTGCGGCCTTTAACCGTTTTGATAAGTGACGTATTGATGTCGCCATTAATGTAGTTAAGCTGGTTGCGCTCATGATCCGCTGGGAATTCACGTTTAGCGTACTGTGCACGACCCAGTGCGGGCGAGCTCATCGATGTCAGGTAATCAAATCTGTCACCGCGATTAATGTTCATATACTGAGAAACAGGCCCTAAGCCGTGAGTAGGGTAGAGGTTGCCATTACGTTTAGTGTGCCAATAGGTGCGCCATGAACCGGTCTTTTGGTCTATCTCTTTCATTTGCCAGCGTAATTCATGGATATAAGCCGCCTCTCCATGTAATAACTTACCAAACACTCCTTGGCGAACCATATTGAGGACCATAAGTTCATCTCTGCCATAGTTGACGTTTTCCATCATCATACAGTTCATTTGAGTACGCTCTGCGGTATCAACTATTTGCCAACATTGTTCTACAGTCAGCGCCAATGGCACCTCTACAAAGGCATGCTTTCCGCTTTCCATTGTGTTGATGGCCATAGGGGCATGCCATTCCCAAGGCGTTGAAATAATGATTATATCGATGTCATCGCGATTCAATAAATCTTGATAAGATTGATTACTACCTGTGTATCTAGCGGGTTTAGGCAAACCTTGAGCACCAACAAACGCAATTGACTCATCTAATACGGTCTCGTCAATGTCGCAAATCGCTTTGATCTCGACACCGTCTAAGTGACAAAAATGTTTTACATGGCCAGAACCCCGTTGACCCACACCAATAAAGCCGACTCTTACGGTATCCATCTGGGGGACAACTAAGCCCATTACTGATTGTGCATTATCGGGTTTCTTTTGTACCGCATACGCAGTTGATAGGGGGAGTTGGGAGGAGATGAGTCCTGCAGCGGTGAAGCCTGCAGTTTTTAAAAATAATCGGCGGTTAAATGTCATCTGAAATCCTGTAGTATTTTTATGCATTATTCAACAAGAGCGTAAAGTTATATCAGATTTGATTAAAAAATGGTTAAAAACAGATGAGAGGTTATCAGCGCTTGTCTTTTTATGCGTATTTACTAAAGTAATGCATAGAAAGTGATTTATATCGCGTTTTTAATTTTTTAGTACGATACACTTTCTGTTAAAAGGTAGCAGTAATCTTGTGATTGCTTTCTTTGTTTACACCTAATTCGGTAAACAAATATATTACAAATGCTTTTTAAGGGAGAAAACTAGCAGATGACTCTTGTACGCAATAAGACAGATGAAGTTATTCAAATTGAGAAAAAAGCAAAACTCAAAGAAATGGAAATGTCAGTAGTTGAAAAGCGTAGACGTTTATCCTGGCGAGAAAACGAGCTAGATTCTCGAGAGGTCGTTGGCCGTTGGATAGATGAAAGGCCTATGCTAGGAGATAATATAACCCTTTATAAGCAATCAGGAAGGTATTACCTAGAGACGTGGTATCTGGATGGCTGCCACAGTTTAGATGAAATGACCTCAGAACAAACTGAAGAGGGCATAAAGCTTGAAGATAAGGGCGGTAATATTTTTGGTGAATACTTCATGTTTACTGAAGGAAAAGATCTCAAGTTTTGCAATTCAAGCAACTGTTATTACACCGCTAAAGTTAATGTAGAAGTGGCATGAAATTGTAATCATTTAGCAGAACTACGATAATATTTGTCATTTACAAAAGAAAAGGGGCTAAAGCCCCTTTTTTATTTTTTATTTCAAACAACGAGAGAAAGGATGCACACTGCTAAACTGCATGGCCTTTCCTGAATATGGGTGGGTAAAGCTTAAGCTTTGAGCGTGTAGCTGTAGTCTTGTTGCTGCTTTGATGACGTGCTCATCGCCATAAAAATCATCCCCAAAAATTGGATGGCCAATTGCGAGCATATGTACCCGCAATTGATGCGTCCTACCTGTGACAGGCTTTAGCTCGACTAAACAACTGTTTGGCTTTTGATTAATCACCTTGTAATGAGTAATAGCCGTTTTACCTGACTCATTAACGATCTGTTTAGGCGGATTTAATCTGTCTGCAGCAATCGCAAGCTCAATAGTGCCATCTTGTTGTTTTAATACGCCATCGACTTCAGCAATATAAGTTTTTTGCGTCTGTCTATTTTGAAATTGGGTTTTCAGACTAGATTCCGCTTTTTTATTGCGAGCAAATACCATAATGCCAGATGTTGCACAGTCTAAACGATGCACCAATATGGGGTCTTTAAAACGCTGTTGCAGCCGTGTGAGTGCACAGTCATGAGTGTATTCAGCGATCCCTGGATTGGATAGTAAGCCTGATGGCTTATTGATAACAATAATATCTCGATCGATATATCGGATATCTAACCAAGGAATACTGGGGGGCTGATAGCTAAAAATTTGCATGAGTTCTCCTATTGCTGCGCAATTCTAACAAATTAGTTCTGTCGAAGCATCGGCTTAATTTATGTAAGCGAGAATAATTGGCCGAGCATATTGGGTAGCATCATAAGTTTGAGACCTAGCTTGAGATATGAGGGGCTGTATTGGGAGTTTTGAACTCGTCAGTAATGAGTTTTGACTAACGTTTTCAGGTTGACAAATAATAGATTATTCCAATGGAATCATTGAAGAGCTAAGAAACATCTTGTGAGCAAGGTTTAGGCATTTTACTCCATGGTTTCATCTTAACGGTGACTAACTAGCAGCTAAATTTACAACGATGTTTACATTCGAGTGCTAATGCACCCGTATGCGATGGTATTTACTTATTGCTCTAAACCGCTATTTTATAAATATTCAGGCGGAGTATTACGAGTCCACAATCGGCTATAAGCCATTAACTGTGGATAGAAAGTGCGAAAAGCTATTTCGATTTCAGTATCGAGTTTTTTAACACAATCTTGCGCGCCGTTAAAAATTTCAGGTTTAGACACTCGTTGCGCCACAGAGCTGATAGTTTGATTTAGGCCGTTACGAGTTTGATAGGCAACAAGCCAGTTTTCGTTACGGATCTTTGGCGCGATAGAAACAAGTTGCTCAGGTAAATCGCTACATTCATCGATAGCGTCGTACGCTTTAGTCGCGAACTCTTCAAGGCTTTGATGATGGTACTCGTCCCAGTATTTAGCCAGCATATGGTCAAAACTGAGGTCTATAAGGATTGGGGCTGCGCGGGTTAGCGATTTAGGAAATAGCGATACCAATTCTTTAGTGATTTCGTGGCTATCGGTTAGCTGATCGATTTGACGGTGTAACCATATTCCTTGTTGGAGGTGTTTAGGGAAATGCTCAATGGCGCCTTTAGCAAAGTCTCCAGCAATATTGGCAGCCAATGAGGTTTGGCTATTGTCTGCTAAGTGCAGGTGTGCAAGAAAGTTCATATTTTATACTTGGTAATACGCATACTTCACGTTATCATGCGAAGTGATGCTAAGGAAATCCTTTCTCGATAACTTTGTATATTAAAGTCGAATTAAGGTGCTCTTTAAGGATGCGCATCAATTTATTGCTATATACCCATCAATTAAACGGTTTGAGGATCAAGGATGATGTGGAACTGGTTAACCCAAAAGCTATCGAAGAATGATCAAGTTAGACGTAAAAAAGTCGAAATTGATATTCCTTATGAACAGCACCGCTATAGAATTGAAGATTTTGACGTAAAACCTTCGGCCGATATTACTAAAGAGCAGCCGAGTAAACTGAAGTCATTCAATTAGAAATCAAACTTTACTTCTGTAAACGCGTATATTGACGGTTTTTTAAGGCCGGATTGTTGATCTTCTCATGCTCTGGCCATAGACTAGCGGCCGATTTAGACACTGTAGAGACTTCCCATGCGCGTTGCAGATTATTCTTTTGAACTCCCTGACGAGTTAATTGCCCGTTATCCCACGGCTGAGCGGACAGCTTCCCGATTATTGTCGCTTGACGGTAATAGTGGCCAACTGGCCGATCTGCAATTTGTCGATATTTTAGAACAAGTCAATTCTGGCGACTTGATGGTCTTTAATAACACCCGCGTGATCCCTGCGCGTATGTTTGGTCAAAAGCAATCCGGTGGAAAACTCGAGATCTTGGTTGAGCGTATGCTTGATGACAAGCGAGTGTTAGCCCATGTTCGTTGCTCGAAGTCACCTAAAGTCGACTCGATTATCTGCCTAGATGGTGGCTACGAGATGGTGATGGTCGCCAGACATGACGCTTTATTTGAACTCGAGTTACAAAGCGACAAAACGATTTTAGAAGTGCTTGAAGAAGTCGGCCATATGCCATTACCGCCTTATATCGATAGACCGGATGAAGATGCTGATAAAGAGCGTTACCAAACAGTTTATAATCAAAATCCAGGCGCGGTAGCAGCCCCCACAGCGGGCTTGCATTTTGATGACGCCATGTTGGCGGCTTTAAAAGATAAAGGCGTTAAGACCGCATTTGTGACCTTGCATGTTGGTGCGGGTACTTTTCAGCCTGTTCGTGTTGATAATATCCTCGACCATAAAATGCATTCTGAGTGGGCTGAAGTATCGCAAGAGGTGGTTGACCTTATCGCAGCAACGAAAGCGCAAGGTCATCGGGTTATTGCGGTTGGCACAACATCGGTACGTTCGCTTGAAAGTGCAGCTAGAGCATCACAGGGGGAATTGCAGGCATTTAGTGGTGATACTGATATCTTTATCTACCCTGGATATCAGTTCCAAGTGGTCGATGCCATGGTGACAAACTTCCATTTGCCAGAATCGACTCTCATTATGTTACTGAGTGCCTTTGCTGGCTTCGATGAGGTAAAAAACGCCTATCAGCACGCGATTGCTCAAAAATACCGCTTCTTTAGCTATGGCGACGCCATGTTTGTGACCAAAAAAGCGAACTAATTATCCAAATTGCTTTAAAATACCCAGTTCATAATATGAAGTGGGTATTTTTTTATCTGCGGATTTAATGCATATTTTGGCATTTAGGGTTGATACTGAATTGTTTGACCTTATGTTTGTCATACTCTTAGACTCAAATACTTGAGTTAACTCAGGTCAGACTGTTTATCTGGCGAGGTGAAAAATGAAATTTGAATTAGATACAACTCAAGGCCGCGCGCGTCGTGGTCGCTTGATTTTTGAACGTGGTACGGTTGAAACGCCTGCATTTATGCCAGTTGGTACTTATGGCACAGTTAAAGGTATGACGCCTGAAGAAGTACGTGAGACGGGTGCCGATATCCTGCTTGGTAATACATTCCATCTTTGGTTGCGTCCAGGCGAAGAGATCATGCGTAAGCATGGTGACTTACACGACTTTATGAACTGGCAACGTCCTATTTTGACTGACTCTGGCGGATTCCAAGTATTTAGCTTGGGTGATATCCGTAAGATCACCGAAGAAGGCGTGCATTTCCGTTCACCAATTAATGGTGAAAAGGTTTTCTTAGATCCAGAAAAGTCGATCCAAATTCAAAATTCATTAGGCAGCGATGTAGTAATGATTTTTGACGAATGTACTCCGTACCCAGCAACAGAGGACGAAGCGCGTAAATCGATGCAGATGTCACTTCGTTGGGCGCAGCGTTCTCGTGATGAGTTCGACAGACTTGAAAACCCGAACTCGTTGTTCGGTATTATTCAAGGCGGCGTTTATGAAGACCTACGTGACGAAAGCTTAAACGGCTTAGTCGATATCGGTTTTGATGGATACGCTGTTGGTGGTTTAGCAGTTGGCGAGCCAAAGGAAGACATGCACCGCATTCTTGAGCATGTTTGTCCAAAAATCCCTGCTGATAAACCTCGCTATTTGATGGGTGTTGGTAAGCCAGAAGATTTAGTTGAAGGCGTACGTCGCGGTGTAGACATGTTTGATTGTGTTATGCCAACGCGAAATGCTCGAAATGGTCATCTATTTACTAGCGAAGGTGTGATTAAGATCCGTAATGCACGTCATCGCGATGACACTGCACCACTCGATGATAAGTGTGATTGTTATACCTGTAAGAATTATTCTCGGGCGTACCTTTACCACTTAGATCGTTGTAATGAAATTTTGGGTGCTCGATTAAACACCATGCATAACCTTCGTTATTACCAAAGATTGATGGAAGGTTTGCGTGGCGCTATCGAGACAGGTACATTAGACGCCTTTGTTACGGAATTCTATACCAGCCAAGGTCGAGAAGTACCTGAAGTTCCTGAATTATCCGATTAATTTTTACTCAGACAATAAGAAGAGAATACTATGTTTATTTCAAACGCACATGCAGCTGATGCACCTATTGGTGGCGCGGGTGGCACGATGGAATTGATTTTCATGTTGGTCATCTTTGGCCTAATTTTTTACTTCATGATTTTCCGTCCACAGTCAAAGCGTGTAAAAGAGCACAAGAATCTAATGGGCTCGTTGAGCAGAGGTGATGAAGTGCTAACCAGCGGTGGTATTTTAGGTAAGATCGCTAAAATCAGTGATGAAAACGACTACGTATTGTTGACTATCAACGAAACCAGCGAAATCACGATTAAGAAGGATTATATTGCGGCCGTATTGCCAAAAGGCTCTATTAAGTCACTTTAAGCCAAGAGGGCAATGGCGTGTTGAATAAATACCCGATGTGGAAAAACCTAATGGTGATAGTCATTATCGCCATAGGTGCATTCTATGCGATACCAAACCTTTTCGGTGAAGACCACGCAGTTCAAGTGGTTGCAACTCGAGGAGCAGAAGTCTCAGCGTCGACTATGTCGACAGTAAATGATGTATTAAAGAGCAAAGGTATCGCTGTTAAGCGTGCTGAGCTTGAAAATGGTCAGTTGTTAGTACGCTTAAATAATGGTGAAGAGCAATTAATTGCTAAAGAAGCCATTAGTGACGCGTTAGGCGACAAGTACACCGTAGCCTTAAACTTAGCTCCAGCTACTCCTGAGTGGTTAGAGGCTATGGGCGGTTCGCCTATGAAACTAGGTTTGGATCTGCGCGGTGGTGTTCACTTCTTAATGGAAGTAGACATGGGTGAAGCGATTCGTAAGATGACCGAAGCCAAAGTCGCAGACTTCAGAACTGATTTACGAGCTGAGAAAATTCGCTACGCGGGTATTCGTAATGGCGCCAAAGGCATCGAGATTAAGTTCCGCGATGCAGAGACTTTAGCTAAAGCAGAAAACTTTCTAAAGTCTCGCAGCAATGACATGGTTTTCCAAGACAAAACTGTCGACGATGACTATGTCCTTGTTGCAAATCCAAGTGAAGCTTATTTAAAGCAAGTTAAAGAAGAAGCACTGCAACAAAACATCACCACACTGCGTAACCGTGTAAACGAGTTAGGTGTAGCTGAGCCTGTTGTACAACGTCAAGGTGCTGAACGAATTATCGTTGAGTTACCCGGTGTTCAAGATACTGCGCGTGCAAAAGAGATTTTAAGCGCGACAGCATCAATTGAATTCCACATGGTTGACCAAAAAGCTGACGTTCAAGCTGCAATGAGTGGCCGAGTACCTGCAGGTTCTGAGCTTTATCAGCGCCGAAGCGGTGGTCCAGTGGTATTGAAGAAAGCGGTTATGTTGACCGGTGATCATATTCAAGGCGCACAGCCAAGTTTTGACGAATATAGCCGTCCACAAGTGGCCATTAACCTTGATGCTAAAGGTGGCTCAATCTTCTCAAACGTGACTAAAGACAACATCGGTAACCCGATGGCAACACTATTTATCGAGTATAAAGATACCGGTGAAAAGAATGCCGACGGTAGCGTTAAGATGAAGAAGATTGAGGAAGTGATTTCGGTTGCTACCATTCAAGCGCGTCTTGGTCGTAACTTTGTTATCACAGGTCTAGAGCATGCAGAAGCACAGAACCTAGCATTATTGCTACGTGCTGGTGCACTTATTGCCCCTGTTTATATTGTTGAAGAACGTACTATTGGTCCGAGCTTAGGTCAGGAAAATATCGAAAACGGTATGCAAGCCATGATCTGGGGTATGGCAGTCGTGCTTATCTTTATGCTGGTTTACTACCGTGGCTTTGGCTTAATTGCTAACTTAGCATTGACTGCTAACTTAGTAATGGTTGTGGGCGTGATGTCAATGATCCCAGGCGCCGTGTTAACCCTACCTGGTATTGCGGGTATGGTATTAACAGTAGGTATGGCGGTTGATGGTAACGTACTTATTTACGAGCGTATTCGTGAAGAATTGCGTAATGGTCGTAGCGTTCAGCAAGCGATCCATGAAGGATACGGTAACGCATTCTCTACCATTGCCGATGCGAACATCACCACCTTTATGACAGCGCTTATCTTATTCGCTGTTGGTACTGGTGCTGTGAAAGGCTTCGCGGTAACGCTAATGATCGGCATCGCCACTTCAATGTTTACTTCTATCGTGGGTACTCGCTCAATCGTTAACGCGATTTGGGGTGGTAAGCGCGTGAAGAAACTGTCTATTTAAGGGGACGTTGATTATGTTACAAATTTTAAATGTTAAAGGCACTGTCAACTTCCTGCGCCATGCACTACCTATCAGCATATTATCAGCTGTGTTAGTACTAGGTTCTCTTGTCACTTTAGCCACTAAAGGTATTAACTGGGGTCTTGATTTTACCGGTGGTACCGTGGTTGAGCTTGAGTTTTCTAAGCCTGCTAATTTAAGTGCAATTCGTACAGGCCTTTCTACTGAAGCCGTTGGTGGCGCTGTGGTACAGAACTTTGGTTCTAGCCGCGACGTACTTATTCGTCTTCCTGTAAAAGATGACTTTAAGAGCGAAGATCAAGTTAATGACGTAATGGACGCCGTGACTCAGCTTGACTCATCTGTAATTCAGAAACGAGTTGAGTTTGTCGGGCCTCAGGTAGGTAAAGAGCTTGCAGAGCAGGGCGGACTAGCCGTTTTAGTGGCGTTAATCTGTATTCTTATCTATGTGTCATTTCGATTTGAATGGCGTTTAGCACTGGGTTCTGTTGCGGCACTTGCGCACGACGTTATTGTAACGCTTGGTGTATTCTCTATACTCCAGTTAGAGTTTGACTTAACAGTATTAGCGGGCTTGCTTACCGTTGTCGGTTACTCACTTAACGATACGATCGTGGTATTTGACCGTATTCGTGAGAACTTCCTCAAGCTGCGTAAAAGTACGCCAGAAGAAGTGGTCAATATCTCCATCACTCAAACAATGAGTCGTACCATTATTACAACCGGTACAACCTTAGTTGTGGTTGTGGCCTTGTTCCTTAAGGGCGGCACTATGATCCACGGCTTTGCGACTGCATTGTTGATGGGTATTTTCGTCGGTACATTCTCGTCAATCTACGTGGCAAGTTTCTTAGCGATTAAGCTTGGGATCAATCGTGAACACATGATGCCTGTCGAAATCGAGAAAGAAGGTGCAGATCAAGAAACATTGATGCCTTAATCTTCAGCTCTGTGAAGAAGCCACCAGTTAGGTGGCTTTTTTTATGTCATATTTATTTTAATATCGATTAGACATTTGTAGCGTAAAAAACCACTCAGTAAGCATTAGCAAAGCATTTCCTACTGTTCGAAAAAGCAGCGCTCGACAGGGTTGATGATTTAGCGTTAGCATGTAAACCTATTTTTAAAATAGCGCTTATAGCGTCTTAACCTTAAATTTGCCAAATAGAGCAATAGTCGTAGGAAATAACATGGAAGAGCAAACACGTTTAGTTGCAGCAGGGAATCTGCTTGAGGCTCATACTTGGAAAGGTATGCTCGAATCGAGTGGTATACAAGTTGAGTTAAAAGGAGAAGCGCTGTTAGGTGGTGTAGGTGAATTACCGACAGGCATTCAAAATGTTGAACTTTGGGTCGCAGAGAGTCAATATGAGCTCGCTAAAACACAAATGGCCTCTCTTAATGCTCAGTGCCCACAATGGAAGTGTGTTAACTGTCATGAAATTAATGAATCAAGTTTCGAGCTCTGTTGGAATTGCAGCGCCGAACGTAGTGAGAAATATAGTTAATGAAACATAACCCCGCCTTCTTAGCGTTAGTTGAAACTGTTTTACCTTTAGTCACTGAAGTCACTGTCGAGCAATATCAAGCCATGAACGACTGGGCGTTACTCGATGTTCGAGAAGACTCTGAGTGGCTAAAAGGGCACTTGCCAAATGCGCAACATCTTGGGCGCGGCATTATAGAAAGAGATATTGAAACGCTATTTCCTAACAAAGATACGCCGTTAGTTTTATATTGCGGTGGTGGTTATCGCTCGGCGTTAGCCGCGAATAACCTTCAAGTTATGGGTTATTCGAAAGTGGTATCGTTAGCAGGTGGTTATAAGGCTTGGCTTGAGCGACAATTGCCGATAGTACAGGACTAACCCCGTCGTTACTTATCGCAAAGGTGCAACCATAAATGCAGTATTTTCCGCTATTTGTAGATACTCAATCACTTAACGTTCTTGTTGTTGGGGCGGGGGATGTTGCCAGTCGCAAGCTCGATCTGCTTGGCAGAACCGAAGCGGTAATTAATGTCATAGCAATCGATGCCTGCCAAGACACGCTGGTTTACGCACAGAATAAGCGAATTACTCTCGAACTGCGAGCAGTGAGTGACACAGACATTAATAGTTACGATCTCGTTTATCTTTGTACTGCCGATAGCCAGCTTAATGAACGACTTGCTGGCGTTGCTAAGAGGAACGGGATCTGGGCTAATGTCGTTGATAACCCTAAGCATTGTCGATTCATTACCCCATCTATTGTTGATAGAGGCCGGTTACAAATTGCCATCAGTACCGCTGGAGCGGCCCCCGTTTATGCCAGAGAACTACGGGCTCGTTTAGAATCTTGGTTACCGTTATCTATTACCCCACTTTTTGATTTTATTGCTGAGCGCCGTCAAGAAGTGCAGCAGCGTTTACCTGTCTTTAAGCAAAGAAGAGTCTTTTGGGAACGGTTTTTTAATCGCAATGCTTCTCGCTTTGACGCCGATACTGAAAGCCACTATCAATCCAGTTTTGAGTTCGAGTCAGCCCGAGGTGATTTATTGTTGATAGATACCAGTACTCTTGCTCACTTACTCCCTATTGGCGCGATGCCCTATTTGCAGAAAATTGAAATGACTTATTCAACGCAGCTTGTACCGTTTGAGCTCAATGAGTTACTGCGGCGTGATGCAAGTTTTAGTTCATCATTTGATGATGACACCATAGAGAAGCATCTGGCCGCTGGTGAGTCATGTTTGGTTTATGGTGACAGCGACGAGATTATGCATCTGACTCGGCATTTTGCAGATGCAAAGCATTTACAACCAGGTAGTTTTTAACTGGGTTGCGATTGCCTATGCCTAAATTGTTTTAAGATGCGGGTTAAAGCGGAGGACATTTCAAGCTCTAAGCTTCGTTGTCGCCACTATGGTCATTGGTTTTAAACTCCAGGGTATCTCTTCTAAGTATTGTCTAAGCAATGGCAGTGATAGAAGTACATCACTGCATGCCGCTTTGGTTTTCTTATCATGTGCTCATGAGTTAAATTGAGGTAAACTTGGCACAAATCCTTTTGTGAAACACTCCCAATGGCTAAAAAAGCTACCGTATATAAAATTGCAATCCAAATCGCTGATATGGATCGTGGCTACTATCAAGATCACCAACTGACAGTTGCCCAACACCCATCAGAAACCGATGAGCGTATGATGGTCAGATTGCTTGCTTTTGCCATGAATGCCAGTGACTCTCTTTCATTCAGTAAAGGTTTATGCGTCGATGATGAGCCAGAGCTTTGGGATAAGTCTTTGTCCGATGAGATTAATCTTTGGGTTGAGTTTGGTCAAAGCGATGAGAAGTGGCTGCGTAAGGCCTGTGGACGCGCGAAACAGGTACAGCTAATCACTTATGGTGGTCGTAGTGTTCCAATTTGGTGGAAGCAGAACGAAGCGGCATTTGAGCGTTACGATAACTTAACGGTGTGGAATATACCTGAAGACGCTGTAAAAGCGATGGGGCAGTTAGTTGGTCGTAATATGTCTTTGCAGTTTAATATTTGTGAAGGCCAAATCTGGATCTCTGATAATGATAATAGCGTCTTAGTTGAACCTGAATTGTTGAAAGGCGATCAATAAATCCAAGAACAACCCGCTAGGATCTTAAATTAAAACAGTAAGTCGGTGAGCTAGCTGCTGCTAATTTGATTAGTTAAGCTTGCCTACGCTGTTCTTGCTTTATCGCACATAAACACGCTTTACCACGAAGCGCAGGGCAGCTCTTACAGGGTTTACTCTTATGAGGGCGATACAAGTAAGCCTGAGCGATGGCATGGTGAGCCTGAGTGATGGCATGGTGAGCCTGAGTGATGGCATGGTGAGTCAATATTGGCGCATAGACCTGCTCATCGTTTGCACTTGTGAGCTTGGTATAAACGGCAAATTGGGTAATATTGGTCTCAACTCGCTTAAGTTTTAGTTGATACTTGATGATTTTGAGTCTGGCTTTACACAGTTTTGCTGCGCGCTTTTTGAGTGAGATGTCGTTATCTTTAAGACTTGAGTAGTCGCTTAGTGTTTGCTGATATTTAGCCAACTTTCGACGATATTTCTGCTGTTTTTTAATTAAATCATCACTCATGACCACCGCCTAAACTATTTGATTTACGCTATTTGCTATATGACGACTTAAACCGACATGGGGAGTGTAAATTAAATTGCACTAAATGCAAATCATTATCGTTACAGTATTCGACTTAGCTTTGGTGTTAACGGTAACGTTGAGGTGATGAACTAGGTTTACTGGCTGATACCACCGAAAGTCATTTTTACCGGTTAATGGGTGTTAGCGCTTAGCAAAGGCTCAACAATGAGCGATTATGCAAAACGCTATTTAGCTTTAGAGGGCGAGGGTTAAGAATAGGGGTTCTGATCTGCGTCAACCAAGGTGAGTAATAATCTTAGCTCAAACTCAAGTTGGTGGTAATCGCCGTCCATGTGGCAGCAAAGCTGATAAAAAGACTTGTTATGGTCTTTTTCTTTTAAATGAGCAAGCTCATGCACCACAACCATCCTCAGCAGTCCTTCAGACACTCTTTTAAGCCGAGAAGAGATACGGATTTCATTCTTAGCTTTGATCTTCGCTCCTTGTTTACGAGCAACGTAGGAGTGTAGGCCTAGCGCTTGATGGCTAAGGGAGATCTTATCATCGAAGATCACTTTAGACAGTGGCTGTGATTTTCTAAGATATTGGTTTTTGATCGCAATAGTATAGTCGTACAGTGCTTTATCAGTGCGGACTGAATGGATTTGTGGATGACGCTTAAGAAGGAATTGTTCAAGTTTACCTTGGTCTAGTAAGGTTTGAACTTGTTCTTGGATTTGGTCTGAGTAACCTGTTAGGTAAGTTAGTTTTTGCATATTTTATCAGTATAATGATATAAAAAGGGCGCACTGAGTGCGCCCGATAGCCGTTATTCTTCGTCTGTCTTGTAAATTGTCATGTTGTGGAATGCATAAGCAGCTTCAAATGCATTCTTTTGGAAACGTTTAAGACCTAGACCGTCGAAATCCACCTGAGGAGGATTACGCTTTAACTGCTCTTTGATCGCAACAGGCGATACCAAAGATACATTTACAGGTACGATTTGAATCAGCGCTTCTAATTTAAAGCTGGTAACGCTACCAGCGCCTTTGCCTTTTTGTTCACGTTCGATAATCACGATTTCGTCGACTCTGTAGTCTTCAATCAGCTTGCTAAAGGCAAAGTGAAAATCACGCATGGTTTCGGCGTTTTCTGAGTTTGAAATCACGAATGACTTTTGACGGCAATCCGGAACGTTATACGTTTCGCCTTCAGAACTTAATAAACTAATGATGGCTTCGCCACCTTTTAACTCTACGCCACAAATTCTCATGATAAACCTTAAAAAAACAATATTGCAGATATTGTAGCGCTATTTCTCGAAACGGTCAGCGTTTTAATGTGGTTTATGGTGTTATTCAAATAACTTTTGTTCACTGTAGTAAGTTAAATAATCCTGTAGCAATAATTTCATGAGTATGGGGCCGTATTTGGCCTGCTTCTAACGGATAGCTGAAGGGAAAAGATCAGGGGAAACACTATGGGATGTACAACAAAAAGGCCGCAATGAGAGAACTCATTGCGGCCTTTAGTGTTAGAGGGGGGAATGATTAACAGTCCTAACCCTAGACATGCACTTTTTAAGATTAATCTTCAGGTGTGTCTTGTAGTTTAGCCTTAGGCTTTCTAAGCATTGGCGCATCGCCAACATCAACGCCGGTCGCAAAACGTTTATCGCGATTGGCTGCAGCTTTTGCAGCGGTTCTTTTCTTAGCGGTAACCGCTTTCTTTTTAGCAGCAACAGCAGGCTTAACTTTGCGCGGTGTTTGCGCTTGGGCTTTAACGCCGCTGAATTTTGCTTTAAGGCCCTCAAGCTCGCTAAAGCTGAACGTCTTATTTAAGAACGTCTGTACTTGAGTAAAGTTAATCCAGTCTTTAGGGCCCACAAGTGAAATGGCATCGCCTTTGGCACCCGCACGACCTGTACGGCCAATACGGTGAACATACTCTTCGGCAAATTTTGGCATATCAAAGTTGATCACCAAAGATACGTTAAGTAAGTCGAGGCCACGAGAGGCTACGTCAGTTGTCACCAAAATTTGCTGCAAACCACGACTAAACTCGTCCATGATTTGGTTACGCGCATTTTGCTTAAGCTCACCGCTTAATGATGCCGTTTTAAAACCATCACCCGCCAGCTTTTTAGCCAAACGATCAGTATCTTGTCGTGTTGCAGTAAAGATGATGATCTGCTTTTGCTGTTCTTCTTTTAGAATACGCGTTAACAGCGCTTCTTTATGATCTAAGTGATCACACAAGAAGATGCGTTGAGTAATATCTTTGTGTTCTAAATTACCCGCACCAATTGCTACATGTTCAGGGAACTTTAATAGCTCGTTGGCTATATCATTAACATCGCCGTGATCTAAGGTTGCAGAAAACATTAAGGTTTGACGGCGTTTATGATCTGCTGCGCTGTTAATCTGCTTTAGCTGCTCGGCAAAGCCAAGGTCCAGCATACGGTCAGCTTCATCTAAAATAAGTAATTCTAGACCATTAAGGTGTAAATGATGCTGTTTAAGGTGGTCAGCTAGACGGCCTGGTGTTGCCACAACAAAATGTGGATCTCGGGCTAAGGCTTTAGCTTGATCATTAAAGTTCTCACCGCCCAAAATTTTAGTTGCCTTAAACTGAGTATTGGCAACTAACAATCTAAGTTGGCTGTACACTTGAGTCGCAAGTTCACGGGTCGGTAACAAGATAACCACGCGAGGATCGCGTTTACTCAATGCTTTACACGAAATCAGTCTTTGCATCGCCGGCAATAAAAAGGCTAATGTTTTACCTGAGCCTGTTTTAGAAGACGCCATTAGGTCTTTGCCCGCAAGGGCTACAGGAATGGCTTGCTCCTGGATCTCTGTTGGGGTGTCAATGCCCATGTGCTTAAGACTCTGTAACAGACGTTGATCCAGTGCGAAATCGGTAAATTGCAAAGGTGTACTCCATAAATGATACGACCGCGTATTATAACCTACAGATTTACTAATGCGCTACGAATACCCATCAACTTTGTTCTTCAAATAAAGATATATCTGCTAAAATGCTTAGCTTTGTAGGGAGAAGTGTCTTTTTGCTTGACTAATTAAGCTTGGAACTGACGTTCTCTATACGATTTGATTTATACCTGCCGGTTGAATAGATGCTTAACTGGGGGGATTGAAAAATTGAGAAAAGATACTTTGGCACAGAGTGTAAAAGTGTCTATTTTAACGCTGACCTATGGAGTTATTTTACGTGTCAACAAACAAACAATCGGTACGAATAGGTCTAGCGCTCGGCAGCGGTGCTGCGAAAGGTTGGGCACATATTGGTGTGTTAAATGGCTTGGCAAAAATGGGGATCTATCCAGACAAAATTGCGGGTTGCTCCATTGGTGCATTAGTCGGTGCCGCCTACGCCAATGACCACTTAGAAGAGCTTGAGAGTTGGGTGCGAAGTTTTAGCAGTTGGGACGTACTCGGGCTGATGGATATCAGTTGGGGACGAGGCGGTCTTATTGGTGGTGAGCGCGTGTTTGATGTGCTGCAACAGCATATTGGTGATCTACAGATTGAAGATTTAAAAAAGCCATTTGCCGCGGTTGCGACCGACCTTTACTCTGGTCAAGAAATTTGGTTTAAAGAGGGAGACTTACGGCATGCCGTACGAGCATCTTGTTCTATGCCGGGGATTTTGCCTCCAGTTAAAGTCGGTGAACGTTGGTTAGTCGATGGTGCGGTGGTTAACCCTGTTCCTGTATCTGTTAGCCGTGCTATGGGCGTAGATATTGTGATTGCGGTCGATCTGCATGGGCTTCGCCGTAGCCGAATGCAAGTTTTGCCGGTTAAGATGAAAAGTAATAAGCCAACTGTGGAAGAAGCACAAGCGGCCGAAATACACCAAGATAAAGGTTTTACCGATCTGTTAGCACGAGGGCGTGGCTACATTTCAGGTTTAACGGATAAGTTTTCGCTCGGTGGTAAAGGGGGCGCGCCGCATAATCCTAATCCCGGTATGCTAGCGGTTATGCAGCAATCGATGGAAATTTTAGAAGGACGTCATAAGCGAGCGCGCTTGATGGGCGATCCGCCTGATATCTGTATCGTGCCTGATATGGGGGATATAGGAACAATGGAGTTTCATCGTGCTGAAGAAGCGATTGCGGCAGGTGAAGCGGCAGTTGAGAAAGTGGCGCACTTGATTGAAGCCGCTTTGATACAGCATAAAGCCTAGTCTAGTTTAGGCTAAGTGATACTGATGAGTTGTGCCCTCCTTAAATTGTCACAATAAAAAAGGCGCTGTTAGCGCCTTTTTTCTGCTGCAATTACGCTCTATTTTGTAACAGAGCGCCTATACGGTTGTTACTTATACTGATTGCTACTCAGCGAGTTTTACCACCATCTTACCGCGGTTTTTGCCTTCAAACAGGCCGATAAAGGCATCCGGTGCGTTATTTAGCCCTTCATATATAGTCTGCTCTGCATGTACTTTCCCCTCAGCTAGCCATTGACCCATTTGCGTAGCAAATTCACCATAGTGGTCCCAGTGCTCAAATACGATAAAACCTTCAATTTTAAGTTTCTTGATGATGATTTGCGCTAGGTTACTTGGCCCTGGAGTCGGCGCGGTATCATTGTATTGGGCAATCATACCGCATACCGCAATACGGCCATGGTCTTTCATATGGTTAAGTGCTGCAAATAGGTGCTCACCGCCCACATTTTCAAAATAGACGTCAATTCCTTCAGGTGCAGCCAGACCAAGAGCGGCATTTAAATCAGCACACGTTTTGTAGTTTATAACGGCGTCAACACCTAAGCTTTTTAGGTAGTCGGCTTTTTCATCTGAGCCGACAGAGGCAACAACGCGAGCGCCCATTAGCTTACCGATTTGAACAACAACACTACCAACTGCACCCGATGCGGCTGATACAAACAAGGTTTCACCTTTTTTTAGTGCTGCAATGCGATTAAGGCCTGTCCAAGCCGTCATGCCTGGCATGCCGAGCACGCCAAGAAAGTGAGATTCACAAATCGGTGTATTAGGTAAGCGAGTGATCTCGGTGCCATCGGTAACAAAGTGACTGCGCCAGCCAAACATACTATTTACTTTGCAACCAACAGGGAAGTCAGGGTGTAATGATTCAATCACTTCGCCAATGGCACCTCCTTCGAGCGCTTTACCTAACTCGAACGGAGCAATATAGCTTTTTCTATCCATCATGCGGCCACGCATATAAGGATCGACAGACATCCAAAGGTTTTTTACCAGGAACTCACCTTGCTTGATGTCGGGGAGTGAGGTTTGTGTAAGACTAAAGTTGTCTGCGGTTGGCATACCTTCAGGGCGTGAGTTCAATTGAATTTCTTGGATATTCATATTCTTCCTTAACTTGTTTTGCGCGCAAAGTAATTGTGTGCATCATAGTAAAGCTAATTTTATATTGCAAATACTTTGCGCGCAAAATAATTGCTCGCAAATAAAAGTTGTGTAAACTAGTTTTGGCACTAGATGTGAGTTAACATTATTGTAATTTCGACTTATCTAAGCTTAGCAACTGTGACTAATAACGACTTAAACGACACACCTAATGTTTGCCTCTCTGACAATGTTTGCTTTGCGCTTTATACCGCAGCAAATGCCTTGATGAGGGCTTATCGACCGTTATTGGATCAGTATGAGCTTACGTATCCACAGTATCTTGTGATGCAGTCTTTGTGGCTGCAAGATAGAGTTAGCTTGACGCTACTTTCACAGTCGACTCGACTCGATATGGGCACGTTGACGCCGATAGTTAAGCGACTCGAAGCGAAAGGTTTTTTACAGCGACTGGCAGATGAAACCGATGAACGTAAAAAGATGATTGTGCTAACAGGTGCTGGCTACAGCCTCAAGCTTGAAGCGGTAGCACTCAAACAAACCTTGCTCGAAAAGGTCAATATGAATGCCGAGCAAGTAGAGCAACTTAGGACATTATGTTTATCGTTAACCCAAGAGTTGACTGAAAAGTAATCAATCGATTTTCTAGTTAAAAAGTCGGCACGTTAAATGCTTTGAAGAGGGTTATATTTAATTAATGCCGGCTTTTTGACGATGAATCCACTGAGTAGTATCAGCAATACCATCAACAGTAATGCGCTTGTATCAGACGCTTATGGCGTCAATAGTGGCCAGTCAAATGTTGGCGGTGCAGGGGCGGTTGCTGAGTTAGGGGCAAAAACGCCTCAAGCTGAAACGACTCAGCTGTCAAAAAATGATAATACCTTGGTACTATCAGGCCGGGCTGAGCGAGCACAAAAAATTGAAGCTATGGCCAATGACTTCTTTAAAGGAGGTCAGTTTAGCTCGGCGCAATTACCTTCGCTTATTCAACGTCTATATCAAGATGGCATCCTGTCTGAAGGTCAACTCAATCGATTATCTAATAGCGGCTTCGATATCCCGCCTGCAGAAGCGCAGCCTTTATCTGACTTTATCGATGAGCAGCGCAGTACATTAACCAATAGCGAACAAGATAAAGAGCTTGCCGAGCTGCTGGATAATGCCAAGTGGGTCATGGCAGCGATGGACATATCTCAGTCCCCGGTGGTGGCTCAAAAAGCGAATCAAGTCTCTAGTCAAATTACCGAGTTGCTGCAATCTGAAAGAGCGCTAACTGAAGCACAGCAAAACCAGTATCAAGGACTTAAATCATTAATGCAGTTAGCGTCAATGACGGGCGAGCATCAACAAGAAAATGGTCAACTTAATAGTTATCTTGCTTTAGCTAAAAAGCATTAAGAGTGATTCTCTTTTGTAGTTGAATTTGTTCACTTGAAAAGCCTCAATTTTTGGTCAAAATTGACTGCGATAAACTCGCCTTCTAGTGCTTATCACTGCGCCTTTATTAACGAAGCCAATAAGTTGCCTTTATTCCAATTAGACAAGATTATTCATCGATAATTTTTATCCACAATTTATACCTCAATTATCCTGCTTCTAGCCCTCTTCTACGCCTCCGTCAAGGGCATAATTTGAGATCAGTGGCTTTGTAGACAGAACTGTTTTCTTATTGTCTTCCTCCTTTAAAAGTATGATCTGGATCAATGTGCTTGTTCTTATTTTATAGCTTAATGCGCCACATATTGTGATGTATTGAAAAAGTGCCACTATATATAGTGTTACTTAGTTGAGCGAGCTGAAGAGGATTTATACAATGCCAGTGGTTATTAAACGGGATGGTTACCGTACGCCTTTTGACGAAACAAGGATTAAAGACGCCGTGATAGCAGCTGCTAACTCGGCAGGTATTGAGTGCGCTGAATACGCACAACAGATTGCGGAAAATGTGAGAGAAAGTGTTTCGCAGTTAGCAGAAGTTAATATCCATGATCTGCAAGACACCGTTGAAAACTTGCTCATGGAAGGGCCGTATAAATCTTTGGCGCGAGTGTACATCGAATACCGTCACGATAGAGACATTAATCGTGAAGTTAGCAGCCGTTTGAACAAAGAGATCCGTGGTTTGGTTGAGCAAAGCAATGCGGCTTTGTTGAATGAAAACGCCAATAAAGACTCTAAAGTGATCCCAACTCAGCGCGACTTGCTTGCGGGTATTGTGGCTAAGCATTATGCCAAATGCCACATTTTACCTAAAGACGTCGTCGCGGCACATGAATCTGGTGAGATCCATTATCATGATTTAGATTATGCGCCATTCTTCCCGATGTTTAACTGTATGCTTATTGATTTGAGCGGCATGTTAACTCATGGCTTTAAGATGGGTAACGCTGAAATTGAAACACCTAAGTCAATTTCTACTGCGACGGCAGTAACGGCACAAATTATTGCGCAAGTGGCAAGCCACATCTATGGCGGTACAACGATTAACCGTATCGATGAAGTATTGGCACCCTTTGTCGCTAAGAGTTACGACAAGCACTACCAAGTTGCACTTAATTGGGGCATTACTGACGCAAAAGCGTTTGCAACAGCGCAAACTGAAAAAGAGTGTCACGATGCATTCCAGTCACTCGAGTATGAAGTGAACACACTACATACTGCCAATGGGCAAACCCCATTTGTGACTTTCGGTTTTGGTTTAGGCACTTCTTGGGAATCACGCTTAATTCAGCAGTCGATGATGACAGTGCGTATTGCAGGTTTAGGTAAGAATCGTAAAACAGCGGTATTCCCGAAGCTTGTTTTCGCTATTCGCGATGGTATCAACCATAAAACGGGCGATTGTAACTACGACATCAAGCAGTTGGCATTAAAATGCGCTACCACGCGTATGTATCCAGATATTCTTAACTACGAACAAGTTGAGAAAGTGACGGGTTCATTTAAAACGCCAATGGGCTGCCGTAGCTTCTTAGGTACTTTCGAGCAAGATGGCGAGCTTGTGCATGAAGGTCGCAACAACTTAGGTGTTGTGAGCTTGAACCTGCCACGTATTGCGCTGGAAGCAAAAGGTGACGAAGCTGAGTTTTATCGTATTCTTGACGCACGTTTAATCATGGCTCGTAAGGCCTTGGATACTCGTATCTCTCGTCTTGAAGGTGTTAAGGCGCGTGTTGCTCCTATCCTCTATATGGAAGGCGCATGTGGCGTACGTTTACGTGCAGATGATGATGTTTCAGAGATCTTTAAGAATGGTCGCGCTTCAATCTCGCTAGGCTACATTGGTCTGCATGAAACCATAAATGCACTTTATGGCACTGCTGAGCATGTTTACGACAGTGAAATGCTACGTGAAAAAGCCATTGCCGTTATTAAGTATATGAAACAAGCAACAGACAGCTGGAAAGCTGAGTCTGGTTACGCATTTAGCCTGTACAGCACACCAAGTGAGAACTTGTGCAGTCGTTTCTGTGCCCTCGATACTAAAGTATTTGGTGTGGTTGATGGCGTTACCGCTAAGGGTTATTACACTAACAGCTTCCATTTGGACGTTGAAAAGCAAGTTAACCCATATGACAAGATAGATTTTGAACAGCCATACCCAGAGATAGCTAATGGTGGTTTCATCTGTTACGGCGAATTCCCGAACATGCAAAATAACGTCGAAGCGTTAGAGAACGTGTGGGATTACAGTTATAGCAGAGTGCCATATTACGGTACTAACACCCCTATTGATGAGTGTTACGACTGTGGCTATACCGGTGAGTTTAGCTGCACTAGTAAAGGTTTCACTTGCCCTAAGTGTGGCAATCATGAGCCAAGCCGTGTGTCAGTGACGCGCCGTGTATGTGGTTATTTAGGTAGCCCAGATGCAAGACCGTTTAACTATGGTAAGCAAGAAGAAGTTAAGCGCCGCGTGAAGCATCTGTAGTAAAAATACTAGGGGCTTAGCATGCAAATGGCTAAGCCTGTAGATATTGGGTTTTTATACATAAAAGGTGCTGTGTTCAGCACCTTTTTGTTTTCTAGTTAAAGCAAAATTCTAACTGAAACGAGTTTAATATGAATTATCATCAATACTATCAAACCGATGTGATTAATGGGCCCGGCACTCGCGCTACACTTTTCGTATCGGGGTGTGAGCATCAATGTCGTGGCTGTTATAATCAGTCCACTTGGAATCCTTGTTCAGGTTATCTATTTGATGAACAGATGCAACAGCGCATTATTGATGACTTAAATGATCAACGTATTAAACGCCGAGGCTTGTCATTATCCGGTGGTGACCCGCTATATCCTGCCAACCTCACTGCAATTTTGTCGCTAGTTAAACAGGTGAGGGGGCAATGTCCTGGTAAAGATATTTGGTTGTGGACTGGCTACACCTTAGCTGACTTATCGGCTCAGCAGCAGGAAATTGTCGACTTAGTGAATGTCGTGGTTGATGGTAAGTTTGAGCAATCACTTGCCGACCCAAGCTTAGTTTTCAAGGGCAGTAGCAACCAAGAGATCCATTACCTCAGGTAGAATGAGCATATTACTAACGTAACTTGTCACTTGTTTAGCTATAAACCTAGGTAAAATTGACTTATATACTGTTATAATGTGGCAATAACGACAAAACAACGTCAGTTGACTGAGGTTGTTTTTGTTTCTAAACGTGTTATTTAGATTTGAATTTAAGGTTTGTAAATGAATTTAAAGCAGGAGCTGCAAACGCTCAACGATAAGTTAGACAAATTTCGTCGTAAGCTAGCAGCAGCTGAAAAGCGTACCGATCCGACGGTAATTATTCAGTTTAAGAAAGAAATTGCCGCAATCACCAAACGGATTAGCAGTGTTAAAGGCCAACAGACACGTGAACTAAGCAAAGAAGGCGGCACCGTTGTAGGCCTTAAGTTTAGCCGCGTATTGACTAAAGCCGAGCAAGCAGACATGGGTAAGTTGAAAAAGTCTGTTAAAGGGTTAGTTGTCGTTCACCCAATGACGGCTTTAGGTCGTGAAATGGGTATTAAGCAAGTTACAGGCTTTGCACCAAAAGAGTTTTAACTGCTTTTAGTTATTGATTTAGTGAGCCGCTTCAAGGTTATCTTTAAGCACTGGGCTTATGCTTGCTCAAATTAGGTCTATGGCAAATTAGAGACCACTTTAAGCCATAGACTGACTGAACCAGCAAGAGTATCGTCTCAAGCATTTATTTTCTTTATCAGGACGTTTGCAGTCTCATGGAATGAGAGTTGTCGTTAAGGTTTTTTCATGTCGATTAAATACATCGCGTCTTCAAAATTACCCACCCCTTGGGGTGTTTTCGAAATGCATGGTTTTGAAGATAGTGAGACAGGTAAAGAGCACGTCGCGCTTACCTTTGGTACATTTTCTCCAGACGCAGCAATCCTCGGGCGTATTCATTCAGAATGTTTAACCGGTGATGCGCTATTTAGCTTGCGTTGCGATTGTGGTTTTCAGCTACAAACGGCAATGCAAAACGTGGCTGAAGAAGGTCAAGGTTTTATTCTTTATCTACGTCAAGAAGGTCGTGGTATCGGTTTACTGAATAAAATTCGAGCTTATGAGCTACAAGATCAAGGTGCGAATACGGTCGAAGCAAACGAGCGTCTAGGGTTTGAAGCCGATATGCGTAAATACGACATGATCATTCCTATGATGGAAAAGATTGGTGTCGCAAAAGTACGTTTAATGACCAACAACCCTCGTAAAGTGAAAGCAATGCAAAGCTTTGGCTTAGAGGTTGTTGAGCGAGTGCCACTGCAAGTGGGTAAAAATCGCTATAATGAAGGTTATCTCAAGACAAAGTCGACCGAGTTGGGGCACATGATGTCTGAGTATCACTTCACTGAAACGGATACTGAAGCTAAAGAAGATTAATCCCTTTCAGTAAAAGCCTTAATTTCCTTGGCTTTTACTCTGTTATACCGCTATATTCGGGCTATCAATTAGAGTTTAAGTAAGTTTAAAATCAATTTATGGCCCGTTTGCGTTACCTATCAACTTTACCTCTTTTGATTATAGTGCCTGCTCAGGCAGAGACCGATTACAGCCATTACGCATTCGCTAATTATCTGGGAAGTGGTCTTTACCGAACGTCGGGCCAAAATGCTACTGTCGCTAACATTCCACTTAGTTTTGATCTACAGCGCTCAGAGACTGAGTCCTTAGTTCTTAGAACGCCAATCTCCATGGGTTTTTTTAACTTTACTTGGACTGATTTGCCTGATGGAGACTTGCCATCAAGTGTGGGGACACTGACCGTGACTCCAGGTCTAGAGTACCGGGCTAAGACGTCTGAAACTCATGAATTCCAGACCTATGGCGATCTCGGTTTTGGCACTAACTTTACCAATGGTAATGATGTGGTAATCTATTCGGCTGGGATGTCGAGTCTGCTTGATTTTGAGCTGGGCAATACCCATCCACAATGGGTTAATCGCATATTCTTCGCCGGTTATAACACCTTGCATGATGGCGCGAGTGAGTCATACTCTGCGGTGCAGTCAGGCATTGATATTGGCACTAACTACTACTTTCAAGTCAAAGGTGTTGAGGTTGAACCGCGGTTCTTTGTTGCTGGCTATTGGTACTTTGATAAATTGAAGTTTACCACCCCGTTTGAAGAAGACGTGCTGGTGGCGAATAGTTTTGAAGTTGGAGCTACTCTGGCTTTTTCAAAACCGATAGGTTGGGATCTGATTAATATTAAACGCTTTGGCTTGAGTTATCGTAAGGGCGATGGTGTAGAGGTTTGGCGCTTAATCTTTGAGTTCCCCATCTAGAAATGAGCTAGAGGTGGCAGGTTCCTAAGGTGATTATAATAGATTGGCTTAACGAGTGTATTAAACCAACCTATTATCTCGAAACGGATAATCCCGAGACAAATTATCCCGAAACGGATTATTTACCCCAGATTTTAGCGTTAGCAGCGGGTAGCGACTCTCTAGGTTTAGCTGGCTTTGCAGCTGCGCGTTCACCGTCGTAATCTCTAGGTGCTGGCAATGGCAGTTTATTCATCTTTAGATAAAGGTATTCTACTTTATCTCGTGCCCATTGCGTTTTACGTAAAAACTTTAAACTCGACTTGATGCTCGGGTCATGGTTAAAGCTGCGGATATCAATACGGCTACCTAGCTCTTCCCAACCATAATGATCGACAAGATCGGTTAATATATCTTCGAGTTTAATACCGTGTAGTGGATTGTTTACTTGAGTCATAGTCTTGTTGCTGTCGTCTTGTTCGTGCTACTAGAATAGCTTAATTATATCAGCTTATTTGTGGTAGATCTTTAGGGATTGAATTGACAATATCCTTAAGCAATAAAAAGAGAGCCATAAGGCTCTCTTTAACGGTTATGTTCGATTTATTAGAAACTAATGCTGTTTGCTCATAAGCATCTGGTAACCGCCGCCATTGTAGACGTTAGTGTACCCTTCACTTATAAGCATCTTGTTGGCGATGCCACTACGATTTCCGCTACGGCAATAGACAACCACTGAGCGATCCTTTGCGATCTGTTGTTTTGCAAATGTGCTATCGATTTGCTGATAAGGAATATTGATGGCGTTTGGTAGGTGGCCTTGAGCAAACTCTTCAGGGGTACGAACGTCCACCACTAAGGCACCGGCTTCAATTTTTTGCCAAGTGGCCTTAGGGTCTTGATCTGCGGCCATAGTTAACGTGCTAAACATGATTAGCAGTAAGCTTAGGCCTAGCAACCATGTTATTGTTTTTGGCTGTTTGTGCTGTAAATTAAAAGCGTTACTCATCAATATACCTTTATTTATCATTATTTAATCTTGATTGGCAGTCGCTAGCTCTGCTTCTGATTTGAAGCCAAACTTACGCAATATCATCGCTGCCGGACAAAATCCAGTATAGGCGCTTTGAAATAAATTAGCTCCTACAAAAACCGTGAGCCAGATAAAATTATCGTTAATCCAAACAGTTAGGGCAATAGATACTAAAACCATAAACCCTGCAAATGCCATGATGGCGCGTTCAATAGACATAGAAACTCCTTGTTAAATCCAGCTAAGTTGTTATCGGTTTTGTACCTGTACTAGCGCTATTTTAGCGTTAGTACAGGAAGTAGAATTACAGATATCGTTTTTTCATTACCGCGTAATAGAGCACAGGGATCACAACCAATGTTAATAGGGTTGAGATTAAAATGCCGAAGATAAGACTGATTGCAAGGCCATTAAATATAGGATCATCGATAATAAACAGTGCACCTATCATGGCCGCTAGTGCCGTTAGCATGATGGGTTTTGCTCTAACAGCACCAGAATGGATCACTGCTTGCTGGAACGGTACGCCAGCAGCGGTTTCTTGATGAATGAAATCAACCAGTAATATCGAGTTACGTACAATAATTCCTGCCAGAGCAATCATGCCTATCATTGACGTTGCGGTAAATTGTGCACCTAACAGTGCATGACCAGGCATGACTCCGATAATGGTCAATGGAATAGGCGCCATTATAATTAACGGCACAATGTATGATTTAAATTGGGCGACCACCAAGAAATAGATAGCGATCATTCCAACGGCATAGGCGATCCCCATGTCTCTGAATGTTTCATAAGTCACTTTCCACTCTCCATCCCAAAGAATCGCTACGCTATCGAGTCCATTTGGCTGGGTTACGTAGTGCTGATCAAACCCTAGACCTTGCTTATCGTTGATTTGGCCCACCATATCAAACATACCGTACAAAGGACTGTCGAGTGGCCCCGCCATATCAGCGACGACCATGATCATTGGGATCATATTTTTATGGATAATGGGGCTATCAATATTACCTTTGTCGATGTGGACCAGTTCTGATAACGCGATGGCTTGATTGTTATGGCCGCGCAACGTTAAATTAAGGACTTGGTCTAAATCAACTTTGGTACCTTCTTGTAGCTGGATGTTGATTGGGACGGGGCGTTTTTGATTCGCTTTATGCAAATAGCTAATATCTTTACCACCAACAGCTGTCGCAACTAAATCAACAATGTGGCTATAAGGTACGCCGAGTAAACTCGCTTTTGTTCTGTCGATGATAACTTGCCATTTAGCGGCGGATTCTGGTAAATAAATATCGATATCGACCACATCTTTGGTCTGTTTAAATACGCCGAGCAGCTCGTTTGCAGCTTGCTCACGTATCGCTTCACTAGGACCATAAACTTCAGCAAGAATAGGCGACCATACCGGTGGCCCGGGTGGCACTTCAACCACTTTAATATTGGCGTTATATTTTTTGCCAATGGCTTGCAGTGGCTCACGCACCGATAAGGCAATGCTGTGGCTATCACGGTCGCGGTGTTTCTTATCGACCAAATTCACCTGGATATCGCCTAACTCTTGGGTTTGACGCAGGAAGTAGTGACGTACAAGTCCGTTAAAGTTCATGGGTGCACTTGTACCTGCATAGAGCTGATAACTATCTACCTCTTCAACTTGATTGAGATAGCGGCCGAATTCCTTCAAGGCTTTTTGGGTTTGTTCAACGGGGGTGCCCTCCGGTAGGTCGACCATGACTTGAAATTCTGACTTATTGTCAAACGGTAGCATTTTTAACACCACGAGTTTGCCAATGGGGAGCGCAATAGCCGCCCCGATAAGCACAAATATGGCCGCGGCTAAGCCAAAGCGGGCTTTGCGGGCATTGTTACCTAGCACAAATGGGCCAATAAGGCGGTTAAACAGGGTAAACATCGCACCGCTGTTTTCACTTGGCTGTGGCATATTGGGGTCGGTATGCTTGTGTTTAAGCAGTTTTTTACTGAGCCAAGGGGTGATCATGAATGCGACGGCAAGAGAGATAAGCATGCCCATACTGGCATTGATGGGGATAGGGCTCATATAGGGCCCCATTAATCCAGATACAAAAGCCATTGGCAGTAGCGCTGCAATAACAGTAAATGTGGCCAAGATGGTGGGGCCTCCGACCTCATCAACGGCAACAGGGATAAGCTCAGCAAAAGAACGTTTACCCATTGCCATATGCCGATGAATATTTTCAACCACCACGATAGCGTCATCGACTAAAATCCCGATAGAGAAAATCAACGCGAATAGCGATATGCGATTGAGGGTAAACCCCCAGGCCCAAGAAGCAAACAAGGTCAGTGCTAGCGTGATGATAATGGCAATGCCGACCACCATCGCTTCTCTGACGCCCATGGTTATCAACACTAGGATGACGACAGCCGCTGTGGCAAAAAGTAGCTTTAAAATGAGGGTATTAGCTTTGTCGCCTGCGGTTTCACCATAATTGCGCGATACGCTGATCTCTACGCCATCAGGGATCAGGACATTTTCAACTTGATTGACGCGATCTAAAACTGCGTTGGCAACATCTACGGCATTTTTACCCGGCTGTTTACCTATGGCGATGGTCACCGCGGGGTAAATATCTTGCTTATCGCCATGCCAGGCACTTTTTAGCGGAATGTTTGATTTAAGGGTGATATCCGCCAGATCGGCAAGATAAACAGGAGCCGCTTGACTGTCGGTATCTTGTTTTACCGCAATGACTAGCTGTTTTACATCTTCAATATTTTGTAAGAATTGGCCTGCCTGTACCTTAATTTCTTGGTTACCTTGTACAAGAGAGGCGGGCATCGAAATGTGGTTGTTGCTACTCAGGCTTTGGCTTATTTCATCAAAAGAGACACCGTAATAGTTCATCTTCACTGGGTCGATTCTGACGTTTAGTGTCAGCTGATGCTCGCCTACCGAGTTAATCTCTCTGGTGCCTGCAATGCGTTTAATTTCAGTTTCTAAACCGTTGGCAACCTGAGTGAGTTGCTCTGCAGAGACTTGAGGCTGTTTGGACCATAGGGTGAGGCTGACAATGGGCACATCATCAATTCCACGAGGCTTAATTTGTGGCTCGCCGACACCCGCCTTTAGGGGGAATTTGTCGAGGTTAGAGTGGAGTTGATTGTACAGTTTCACAATGGCGTCATTACGCTCAATTCCGACTTCAAATACCACAATAAACAGTGCGCCGTCGGGCTGTGAAAACGAATAGAGGGTATCGATACCTTTAATTTCTGAGATCACCTGCTCGATTGGTAAAGTGACCAGGCTCTCGACTTCGCGCGGTGTTGCGCCGGGGAAAGGCACAAACACATCAGCAAAGGTCACATCGATTTGGGGTTCTTCCTCTTTGGGCGTGACTAAGACTGCAAAAAGTCCGAACAATAAGCCCAGCAGCGCTAATAATGGCGTGATAGCACTGGATTGAAAAGCGCTAGCAATGCGTCCAGAAATACCTAATTTAGTTTGAGTTTGCATGACAGGTCTTCCTTAAAGCTCTACGGCTAGATTCGATTAGGTTTTATGGTTTATGACTTTGCTTAAGCATTAGCAGTGCCTGATAGGCATCTTTTGCGACAATATCGCCATCGGATAAGCCCGCAAGGATCTCAACCATTGCATTATCGGTCTGGCCCAATCTCACTTGATTGAGTACCCAGGTGTCATTTTGCTGAATATAAACGGCACTGAGCTCATTCATGGTCAGTAATGCCGATTGAGGGATAAAAATAGCCTGTCGACTGCCACTAATAAACTGCGCTTTGATAAGGCTTCCTGGGAATGCGCCCCGAGTGTTTTGAGGCAGTGGTATACGCACTTTGTAACTGCGACTTTGAGGGTCAACAAAACTGAACAGAGTTGGGGTATCTACGTCGAACTGTTGGCCGTTATCTAAGGTTAACTTGAACACGGGCTGCAGTTTTAGTGCTTCGATATAACGTTGAGGAACTTGGGTGACGGCGCGCATTTGTTTGACTGAGTAGCCAGAGTAGAGTGGCTGCCCAGGACTGACGGTTTCACCTTGCTCTACATGTCTTTGGGTTACAACGCCTGAAAAAGGTGCGCTAACAACCGTGTATTTTAACGACTCTGTTGCTTGAGTTATTTGTGCATTAGCCGCGCTAACCGCCTGTTTGGTTGATTTGGCATTGGCTTCTGCTTCATCCATTTCCCCTTTTGAAATTGCGCCTTTGGGAAATAGCTGTTGATAGCGTTCAAGTTGAAGTTGAGCTTCGGTGTTAAGTGCATTGGCTTTGGCGTAATCAGCTTCGGCAGCAGCAAGTTGTGCACCTTGCTCTTTATTGGTGATTTCGAGTAAAGCAGCGCCTTCAGGAACGATATCGTTAATATCATAATTAAGGTTGATAATTCGACCAGAAGTTTGGGCTGAGACCGTCGCGGATTGAGTTGGCTCCACAATTGCGTCAAGAGATACCCAATTAGCATAGCTCTTTGCAGCCACCGTTATAGACTCGAGCTGCTTACCTTCTGCTGCAGCAGCAGGGATGCTGATGAAGGGGATAGAGCCTAATAAGAGATAACCCAATAGTGTTTTTTTCATAATTATTATACGTCAAAATCAATCCATGCAATAATTCTAATGGAAGAGATGGCTAACTGCAATCACTATTCATTAGAAAAATGCGATGGATGTTTTTCAGCTTGCTAACTTAATCGTTAAGGTAGTAGGTCAATGTAGAAACGATACGGATTTTTTTGATGTAGGGAGTGTTGCTGTCTCTGTCGTTAATACTAAATTGTCCTTGCGTCGCTTTTTTAATTTTACCTAGCTTGGAATCAGAGTCCTTGGCAAATTTTTCTGCGACTTGGCGTGCATTTTGAGTGGCAGATTGAATCATTTCTGGTTTGACTCTGTTTAGCTCTGTAAACAAAAACTGCGCTTTACTATTGTAGTCTTGATCGGAAATGGCAATGCCGTCTTTAACTAGGCTTAACATATTAGTGCGGGTTTTAAGCAGTAAATCGACTCTGTCAGTATATAAAGAAATAGAGATTTTTGCGGCGTAACGGTATTTAACATTTGGATCGACATAACCTTGGGCTTGTCTGTCTTCAATTGCAGGTAGCGCAACGGTTATTTCACTGTCACTAAAGCCTTGCTGCTGTAAAAATTCGACGACCTTGTTCGTTTTGCTCTGCACTGTCTGGTAAAGGTTATTGAGATTGTTATCGACCTCACTGAATCGAATTGGCCAAATAGCAATGTTTGCTCGCACCTCTTTTTCGGCTAAGCCTTTTACGGTGACCGTTCGATCCATCGCTTTCATCTTAATCAGTTTATCGCCAACGGTACTCGCTGACATTATCAGGCCAAAGCAGAGTAAACCACCAAGAATAAGGGCGGGTAGGGCATTGTGCTTAGACATAAAGTACTCAGAGTTACTGCAAGTACTGTTAAGTTAGCAGGGAATAGCAGATTAAGACAATGAATAAGCTTTCATCAGTATATCGGATTTATTAGAACTCAGGGCGATAGACTAAAGGCAATAAAAAAGCCGCATTAATATGCGGCTTTTAAAACACAAACAGTTTTACTGTTAAGCGCTTAGCTTAGAACTTGTAGTTGTATTGAATAGAGTAGTACGTAGCATTTGACGTAGTAGTCGCATGTACAGTACCTAAATCAGGGCCAAGCTCAGGGTTTAACATGCCAACCATACCTAAGACTGAGCTTTGTTCTGTAAGATGTGTTTCTTCGCCGCGAACAAATGCGATACCAAAATCTAAACTAGTGTTTTTAGATAGGTTGTAAGTCGCACCCATGGTATACCACTGACGGTCTGAATCTGGAATAGAGATAGAGCTGACTTCGCCCACTACGCCTTGGTCAAACATGTAACCTGCACGCAGTGTCCATGTGTCAGTTAGGGTATATGTTCCACCAACACTGAATAACCAAGAGTCATCCCAAGCGTATTTCTTTAGTTGAGCTTCAGAAGGATCGGTAACCGTGATCTCGTGGAAATCTCCCCAAGTAGTCAACTGGGCAGTGTAATGCAATGCAAACTTTTCTGTTAGCTGGTGGAAACCGGCAACTTGGAAGATATCTGGAAGAGGAATGTTGATCTCTTCGTAGTGCTTGCCTGTGAAAATTACTGTACCGTCGGCGCTGAACTCTGGGCTGAAGCGGTAGCTGATACCAAAACGGTTGTCTGCATTGATTTCATATACAGCGCCGACAATACCACCAAAAGCGATACCTTCAGCATCTACATCAACGAGCTCTACATGTTGTGGTCCTTCAGGTGTTGGCATTGCACCACCACGTGTTAACGTGCCAGAGCCATAGATCACATCAAGACCTGCACCCACACTGAAGTTATCGTTGATGCGGTATGATGCACTTAGATTGAAGTTGATAGTTGTCACTTCAGTCTTACCAAGCAGATCAATAGGAGCGGGTATTGCACCTGCAACGATGTTGTTTGATAAATCGGTAGTATCGGTACCTGTGCCGAAATTACTGAACATAGCAACACCGTAAGCGAACTTGTCGTTTACTGGGCTCACATAATAAAAGTTAGGGATAATTTTGGCTTCAGCGCCATCATCAACACTACCGTAATGGAGTTCACCTAGGTTTGAGTTAACAAATACATCTTGAACTTCAACTTGTACGTCAGCATAAGTTAAGCCCATTGAAAGTTGTTTCTCATCAAACAACGCCATAGCTGCTGGGTTACGTGAAAGTACTGATGCATTATCAGCAATCACTGCGTCACCGGCGAATGCACGGCCAACACCTGTTGCCGATTGGCTGTTTATTTGAAAGCCAGCAGCCATTGTTTGAGTGCTTGCTAGAGCTACTGATACAGCAATAAGAGTCTTGTTGAAATTCTTCATTATTATCATCTCTATTATATTTTGGTCTTGCTTATATGGGCTAATTCATGATTAGCGGCAAGATCCACTTGTTAGACCAGTGCATAGTAGGGAGATGTGAGCTAGCTAACAACTCCGACCAGAATCGTTTTGTTGTTAGTTATTGGTTAATTGTTGTTTGGTTTTGTGGTTATAAATGCAGCAAGTAATTGAAATGTGTAAAAGAAACTATAGCCAGCATGGACTTGCAAGCGTGTACAGGTTTGATTCTTGGTTAATGGGATGTAACTTCAAGAAAAATAAAGAAGTTATCTTTAAAAGCAAAAAAGCGTACAAGTGTACGCTTTTTACCTGTTTTCGCTCGCTATTGCAGCTATAGCTTAGCTTCGAAGCTATCGAACTGCTGTTTGATTGCCTCAGGAGGACTTTGCAGTTTACTGACGAGCACACCAGCAAGTGTTGCTAAAATAAATCCGGGTAGAATTTCATAGATGTCGAAAATGCTGCCAGTGAGTTGTTTCCAAATCACAACGGTAAGCGCGCCAACAATGATGGTAGCGATAGCGCCATTGCGGCTATAGTTACGCCAAAATAGTGAAAGCAACACCACAGGACCAAATGCGGCACCAAAACCGGCCCATGCATAACTCACAAGACCAAGCACGCTACTGTCTGGATTAAGGGCAACAATACCCGCAATAACAGCAATGGCCAATACACCAATACGACCGACTAATATAAGCTCTTTGCTTTGCGCTTGAGGGCGTAACCATTTCTTATAGAAATCTTCGGTGACAACACTTGAGCACACTAGAAGCTGCGAGTCGATAGTACTCATAATCGCTGACAAGATAGCGGCAATAAGTAAACCACCAATCCATGGGTTAAAGGCGGCGTGCGCAAGGTGAATGAATACCGTTTCAGGGTTTGATAACGGCTCTGCCGCAAAATAAAGACTACCAGCAATACCTGTTGCTAATGCACCTAATAAGGCTAGTAGCATCCAGCTCATTGCGATGCGGCGTGATACAGGAATATCATCAGGCGACGCGATAGCCATAAAGCGCGAAAGAATATGTGGTTGACCAAAATAGCCAAGTCCCCATGCTATTAGCGATATAAAGCCAATAAAAGTGGTATTTTCATTAAACAAAGACAACATCGCGGGATCAATGTTCTCTAGACCAACTTGTGTTTCAGGAAGGCTGAAAATGGCCACCGGAACGATTAGGAGTGCAACCAGCATTAAGCAGCCCTGGGCAAAGTCAGTCCAGCTAACGGCTAAAAAGCCACCAATGAAGGTGTAACTTACGATAATGGTAGAGCCGATCAGTAGGGCTAAGGTGTAATCTAGGCCAAATACTTTCTCAAATAAAATGGCGCCGCCAACCATGCCTGATGAAGCATAGAAGGTGAAAAAGACTAAGATAGTAACCGCAGAAACCAGCTTTAAGGTGCCTTGTTTATCTTCGAAACGTTTTTCAAAAAAGTCAGGTAGCGTGAGTGCGTTATCAGTAAATTGCGTATAAACACGCAAACGTCTCGCGACAAATAGCCAATTGAGCCAAGCACCAAAAACTAAGCCGATGCCAATCCAGGCCTCTCCTAATCCCCCTAGGTAGACGGCGCCAGGTAAGCCAAGAAGTAGCCATCCAGACATATCGGATGCACCCACGCTGAGTGCTGTTACAGCAGGGCCCATTCCGCGGCCACCTAAAATATAATCGTCTACAGAATCTGTTGCTTTATAAGCCCATAAACCTATGCCCATCATCAAGGCGAGATAGGCGATAAAAGTAATTAAAACGGGTAATTCAATTGTCATGTGTGGTTCACGCTTCTTTTCTTTTCTATTTATGTGAGCGCTATGCTAGCAGATTTATGAGCAAAGGCTCAATAAAGGAGGGAGATGTGATGAAGATCTAATCAATGATGCTCTTTGAACATCATTGATTGTGAAATATTTTAGATAAATGTGTGCTTAATTTCGTTTTTAACGTAATTAAGGTCTTGGCTTTGTTCACTGACGAGTAACATATAGGCGTTATCAGTTGTAAAGCCCATCCCTTGGTATTTATTATCAGCAAAAGCGTCTTCAAGTACCATACGATCTTCTAGCGGTACGATAAATAAGGTCACTTTCCCCTGTTCGCCTTGCATAACTAAATGTAGGCTTTGCACACCTTGAAAGTCACAGTAAGTACTGTAAAAGACTTTACCCGGTTGCTGGGTAAACCTCATATCACCTTGGCCACCAAGAGAGGCAAGTTGAAAGTTTACCTCTTGAAATGGTACATCTTGATCGATGCGCAGGGCTTTATCTTCATGGTGCACATGCGCTAAGGCGTGTTGACTAAGATCTACGGGTCCCATTCTCATTAATGTAAACGTCATACCCGCTAAAAATGCGACCGAAGCCACCAGTGCAAAGGCAAAACCTGTCTTGCGGCGCTGTGAGTGATGATGTTGTAGCTGTTGTCTTAACAGTAACTTTGCTGCTAGATCATCGGGAACATCGATGCTCAATGCCCGCTCGATTTTATTGTCTAACCCTTTTAAATCGTTTAAAAAGGCCTCCCTTTCTACTGACTCCATCGCAGCATCGAGAAAGTCTGGATCTTGGTTATTGGGTTCACTGTAGGCCTGGCGGCGAAACGTAAGCTCATCCATTGGATTGACCCCTGTGTTTTGGTTGTTCAAGTACATCTTTAAGCTGATTTCTCGCTCTAAATAAACGTGTCATAACGGTATTTCGATTCAAATCGAGGATTTTTGCGATCTCCTCACCACTAAAGCCACCAATAACTTGCAGTAGTAGTGGCTCTCGGTATTCAAGTTCTAACTTGGAAATTTGTCGCTGTATTAAATGTTGTTCCACATGTTCTTCGGTACTGCCCGAAAAAGTATCTTCAATAAACTCTTGCTCTACATCGGAGTAATTAAGTTGCTTACGCTCAAATCTGCGAGCGTTTTCTCGGCGTAAAATAGTGATTAACCAAGCTTTAGCCGCTTTCTCATCTTTTAAAGAGTCGAGTGAGCGCCAAGCACGGAGAAAGGTTTCTTGAGTGATATCTTCTGCAATATGTTTGTCGCCGCATAGCCAATAGGCGAAACGGTAAATATCGGCATGAAGTGCCCTGACAAGGCTATCGTATCGTCGTTGTTTGCTAACCATGTCTGAAGAGACCGTGGAGTTCGACTTTTTATTTCGCCAACTTTCAAACATTTAATTTTTTCTAACTGGATGTGTAAAATACAGCTTAACCTCGTTGAAGTTGGAATACCAATTGTGAACTTTGACGGTGTAAAAGTAGCCAAGCTGGGCTACGTAAGCAATTTATCGTTTAGCTTTGGGCTTTGAGCTGAAAACAAAAAGACGCTTACATAGAAGCGTCTTTGCTTGAGTCTGTATGTTAATCGATTCAAAAGGCGTTAAGCTTGCCTTCGTCTAACTCTACTTTTTTTGGGCTGGAGTTTGGCCGGAGCTTAGCTGGGGTTGAGCCTTACAAGAGCCGACGCTTTAGCTTGAGCGTTACCCGCTTTTGCTGTTTTTACAGCGGATAAAAGCTGGGCATAATCGATATCCTCTGCAGCTTGACTTGGGCTGTATGCTACACGCTGTAATTGCTCAATAGCGTTAGCTAACACTTTATCAGTCATTGCAATTTGATTCAGTGACATAGGTTGTTGATAAAGCTCGTTGTAATAACGCGTTAGACTATTTAGCGTTCGAGTAGCATCTTTTGCACTACAGGCAGCTTTTAGCGCTGACAAAGTATCGCCCGATTTTACTGCAATAGGCATTGAGTCACTCTGGGTGATCGTTGTTGGCTTTTTGCGGGCATTGAGCCAGAGCGCGAGAGTGATTAGCCAAAGCAGTCCAAGGACTAAAGATAACCAAGGCCAAAAGCCTGCAGTCGTCGTTGATGCTGTTTGAGTTATCTGTTGTTGAACAGGTTCTATTGCCGCAGCACCTTTAACAACAATAGTGCGTGCGGGTAGAGTGGCAAACTCTTGTTTATTTAGATGCGGGTTCCACCAAGGCACTTTAATCTCTGGCAGAGTGTAAGTGCCGGCACTGGTTGCAACAATAGCGGTGGTTTGGGTGAGCTGAGATACCATTTGGTTGTCGCGAAGAAATGTATTGCGCTGGGCTTTTTCCGGGTAGCTTTTCAATGATACGGGCGTCGACATGACTATTTCAGGTAAACTCGTCTCATCGGTATTTGAAGCCAATAAAGTGATGGTGCGAGTAATTGGATCGCCTACATCATACTCTGTTGCTGTTGTTGGCCAATCCTCTTTTAATACAACGAGATCAGATACTAGCCATTGACCATGATAGTCTGCTGGTATCGGATTAATCTGTACTGTCATTTTTGGGGCTTGAGTCTGTGTTGGTCGGCTTTCATTAAATGAGAACATGGCACCGTTACGTCTCGATTGCACCACTACATCACCGGAAAAGCTAGCTCCTGTGATAGTCAGCTCGCCAGGTTGGTCGGCGATAATGGCATAATTGCGCTCAATGACACGGTAACGGCGCCCATTGACGATGTCGGTGCTATCTTTATCTTCTCCAAGCTGCTTTATTTGTGCCCCTTCAAGGTCGGGAGCATTAAGTACTCCACGCTGTAGTTCCAAGGCTAAAAAGAGCTTAACTTTATAGGTCAGCATTTGGCCGACGTACGCCTCTTCGCTAGAGAGATTTGCACGCATAAAGATATCTTGCATCTGCTGGGGCTGAGAGCCTGCTTTCAGTACAGATAAGGAGATGGGACTAGAGCTAATACCCTCGATGTTAAATGCGGGAATGACTAGATTGCCGCTGGTTCTCGGTGATAGAAGAACTTGCCATCGCGTTTCGTTGCTGGCATCAAAATTCATGATTTTCTTACTGCGACTGATACTGGTTCGGCCGACAATAAAGTCTTTCAGTAATGAAGATGTATCAAGCTTACCGCTGTTGAGATCGTCATCAGCTGTCACCGTCAGTACCAAGGTTTCACCCTCCATAACCGGGTTACGGTCAACAGAGGCTTGAAGTGTCTGGATCGCGCTCGCTGGAAAAGCGGCTGAAAGGGCGATAGTCGCTAACAGAAAAATATACCGTATTACCACTGTTGGTTTTCCTTAGAATTGATGCCTTGTTGGCGACGTTTCTGGTATTCAAGTTGCATTTTATTACGTAACAAGACTTGGGGGTCATCGGATATAGCCCGCAGAGCCCGCTCCATTTCTGGCGGTAAAGGCTCATCAGTTGGCAATGTGCTTGCGGCGACCTGTTGCGTTCCAGCCCCTGTTTCACTGGTTTGAGCTTCTCTCGGCTCGCGCAGTTTATCAGCTTGAGCTTGCTGCTCTTGTTCTAGTGCTTTGTCTGCAGCACTTTGCGACATAGACTCTTGTGCAGCTAGATCCTCTGGCTTTGCCTGCATCTTCGCGTCATTATTCGGCTCATTTGCTGCTTGCGGATCTGAATCCTGTGGACTTTGTTGCTCGCTATTATCACCACTTTGTTCAGCATCAGTCTTCTGAGGCTGTTGTTCATTAGCCTCTGACTGGCTTTGTTGACTATTTTGCTCAGACTCACCTTGTTGATGGTCTTGTGGTTGTTCGCCTTGTGACTGGCCATCTTTAGATTGCCCATTTTTAGATGGGTTATCTTGGGCCTGCTGTTCTTGAGATTGATCATCCTTATTTTGTTGATTTGATTGTTGATTATCTTGCTGCTTTTGCTGCTCTTGGAGTTGCTTTGCAAGCGCTAAATTATGTTTAGCGGCTTCAAGCTGTGGATCTTGCTCCAGTGCTGATTGATAACGCTTTTGTGCCTGTTGGTATTCACCTTGCTGCATTAAGGTATTAGCTTGGTTATACAGGCCATTTGCAGATTTATCTTTTTCAAACGCACTGAGCGCTTGCTCATAGTCGCCCGCTTTATAAAGTGCGCTAGCCTGCCATTGAGGGTCAACAAATTGCTCCGCGGCGGCTTGATAGTCATCGGCTTTATACACTTTCATAGCTTGCTGGTCTTGAGTTTGCCAAAGATTGTCCCAAGTGCTTGCGTAGGCCGGCTCACTGGGTTGAAGTAGTACAAACAATGCAAAAGTTGCAAGCATGCCGTTTCTAAAGCTAAATAGTGCTGGCAATAGCAGAAATAGGGCGACGTAAGGCCCTAAGTCCTGCCAGGTTTCACCTTCAAGATCGCTAACTTTTGTATCTTGGGTGCTGGCAAGCCATTGGGTTATTTGAGTGATATCAGAGCCATCTGCTCGGCTAGGCACTAATATGCCGTTAGCGTCATTCGCCAGTTCTTTTAATAAGCCGTAATCTGTTTTAGCGACAACAACTTGATTGGCGTTGTCGCGTAATAGTTGACCATCTGGCAACTTTATTGGTGAGCCTTGCTGGCTGCCAAAGGCCATAATGGCAAGGCGATAAGCACTGTCTTTTAGTACCGATTCCGCTCGCTTAAACTGCGTGGCAGAAATGCCATCGGTAAATAAAATAATATCACCTCGAATGTGTCCTCCTTGACTTAATAAGGATTGCGCTTGAGTCATCGCCGCTTCAAGGTTTGAGCCCTTAACAGGCATTATGCTTGGTGTAAGAGTCGGTAGTAAGTTTAATAATGTGGACTTATCTCGCGTTAGTGGGCTAATAGTGAATGCATCACCTGCATAAGCCACAAGCCCCGTTTCACCCTCAGACAGTTCACCAATAAGATCGGTTGCTCTAAATTTTGCTTGGGTTAAACGATTAGGTGCTAAGTCATTGGCATACATCGACAGAGACATATCCATAACGATGACTCGCCCTTGTGCTGACTCATATACAGGCAGGGATTTTTTCTCAAAAGCAGGCCCCGATAAGGCAAACACGGCGATGAACCAAGTTATGGCTAGGTAACCTATATTGTTGTGCTTCTTTTTAACTGAGCCACCGACTAACACTCTTGCTAAGTGAGGCGCAATATAATGCTTCCAGTTAGAGCTAGCGGTTTTGCTTTTAAATAAAACAAACAAAAGTAAGGCGAGTGGCAATAGTGCAATTAGCCATTCAGGACGAAGAAAATGCATGTTTAACGTCCTCCTTTAAGGTGATGTTTAACTTTTTTTATTGGACTGCTGCCAAGAAACGGGACTTGGCTCAGTGATATAAGAATTGACACTAATAGTCCGATTCCAAGCGGCCAGTAAAATAACTCTGCTTGTGGTCGATAACTGATTTGATCGCGAGCAACAGGCTCAAGAGTGTCAATAGCTTGATAGATCTGTTCAAGCTCTTCGGTATTGCGAGCTCTGAAATATTGCCCCCCTGTTATTTGCGCGATGTCTTGCAACTGAGATTCATCCAAATCCATAGATGGATTAACGCGTTCTTTACCAAATAAGGTTCTACGCTCCATGACATCGGCGCCGACTCCTATTGTGTAAATGGTGATCCCTCTTTTCGCCGCAATTTTTGTCGCTTGTTCAGGTGAAATTGCTCCCGCATTATTTGAGCCATCAGTTAGCAAGATTAATACGCGATTACTCTGCTGGACTTTGTCAAAGCGTTTAACGGCAAGTGCAATGGCTTCACCAATAGCGGTTTGCTTACCGACTAAACCGATTTGTGCTTCTTTCAAATATTGTGCAACGGTGCGTCTATCTTGAGTGAGTGGAGATTGTAAATAAGCATGGTCAGCAAAGAGGATAAGCCCTATACGGTCGCCTTTTCTACGCTCGATAAAGTCACTGATGACATGTTGAATAAGGCTAAAGCGATCAACCACTTTACCGTCTAGCACCATGTCTTCTATTTGCATACTGCCTGACAAATCAACCGATAACATTAGGTCTCGGCCTTTACTCGGTAGCTCAATAGGCTCGCCAACCCATAGAGGACGGGCGCACGCTAGCACCAGCAAACACCAAACTAGCCAATAACGTTTTTGGCTTTTTCGGATCTCCTCTGTGGCGGTCACCTGGTTAGGCAAACTCGCACCAGGTAGTAACAGGTGCCCACCAAGCTGTTGTTTCTGTTGTTTGCTTCGAAAAATTAGCGGTAGTGGTAATAGCAATAATAAAAAGGGCCAGGCAAGCGTTAACATGGGCTTAGCTCCTTTGCTGATTTACATGTTGCTTTTGCAAGTGGCAGGGCCGTTTTTAACCAGTGCTGTGCATGTCGCTTAAGTGATTGTTTGTCATCAATACTGAGTTGATTAGGTTGAAAGCGGGTAGCTAATAATCGGCACAGTTCATCTTGAGACGTCGTCATTTGCGCGTTAAGCCACTGGTACCAATCATTACCACTGAGCTGTGCGACTTGACTGCGATCCGAATAGCTCATCGCAGCACGCTTAAGTAAGCTGCTAACGTCAGTGGCATATTGTTCACTGTCTATATTTAATGCGGCTAACTCGGATAATGCCGCTCGTTTGGCTGCATGGATTTGCTGACGTTGTTTTAGCCAGATAAAGCCAAGGGTGACAAGTACTAGGATGACAAACAGCGCAATCCAATATCCGAACGCTAATGGCCACAAGCCTATCTCGCTAGGTGTTTGAATATCTAGCATCGAGGCAAGTGCGGGGTTAACAGTATTGGTCATTTATCTAAGCGCCCCTAATTGCTGATTAAGGCGTTGCCCTGCATCAAGAAGACGGGTTTCAACATTGAGCTTTTGCATCATTTCAATAAATTGGCTTTGTAGATGTTGTTGGTTCGTAAGCCATTGCTCGTAGCTATTTCGGTCAATAGTGAGCTCTTTTGCACCTTCTTTCACGGGAAGCTGAAAGTGCTTAGGCAATGGTAATTGCCCTTGGCGCAATGGGTCGGTGATTAAAAAAGCGCCCATATCACAGTGTCGCTTCAAGTCAGATAGGGCGGCTAAGCATCCAGGTGTGAAATGACTGCCATCGGAGATGATCCATATTAATGAACCAGGTTTGGCAAGCCGTCGTAATCGTTGGCAGGCTTTGGTTAAATGATCGGGCTCTGGCTCTTGCTGTGCAATATTTTGCAGTTGATTCTCATGCAGTTTTTTTATGGCAGAGATCACTTGCAATATACCCTGTTGGCGGCTTCTTGGTTTAAGCTCGATATGCTCTTGCTCAGTCGCAATGAGCGCACCTAAGCGATCTCCATGTTGGATAGCGCTCCAGCCAAGAGTTGTTGCTAGGTGCGCCGCTTGTACCGATTGCAACATTAAGCTCGATCCAAAATATAAGCTGTGGCTAAGATCGAGTAGCAATAAGACAGGGCGTTCGCGTTCTTCAACAAAAAGTTTGGTATGCGCTTTTCCCGTTCGCGCAGTGACTCGCCAGTCGATGGTACGAACATCATCGCCACTTTGATAATGGCGCACCTCGGCAAATTCCATGCCTCGGCCTTTAATCGAACTGGCACGATGCCCGGCAAGATTCGCCTTGGCTTTAGCTCGTTTTTCTGGCAAAGCTCGCGCCAAGCTTTGGCAAGCGAGTAACTCTTTTTCAGTGATATTAATGCCGTCGCTAAACAACGGCAGTTCAGACTTGACCATTAAGGGACCGCAACTTGAGAAAGAATATAATTGATCACATCGTCAGCGGTAATACCATCGGCTTGTGCTTGATAGCTTAATAACAAGCGGTGGCGCAGCACGTTGGGTGCAACGGCTTGGATATCCTCTGGCGACACAAAATCACGCTCGTGCAGATAAGCGCGCGCACGGGCGCAGCGTTCAAGTGATAAGGTTGCACGTGGACTAACACCATACTCTAGCCAACTTGCAAGCTCTTGGCTGTAAGCTTCAGGCTTACGGGTTGCCATAATGATATCAACGATGTACTTCTCTAGCGGTTCAGCTAGGTAAATTTGCAGTGCGTTTTCTCTGGCGGCAAAAATATCGCCTTGGATAATGGGTTCTACTCGAGGGGCGTCTTTCTTTAATGCTTCATTGCGAGACATTCTCATGATCTCGAATTCAGTTTCAGCACTAGGGTAATCCAAATTCAAGTGCATTAAGAATCGGTCTAATTGCGCTTCAGGTAACGGGTACGTACCTTCGTTTTCGAGTGGGTTTTGTGTTGCCATCACCAAAAACAGCTCTGGGAGTTGATAGCTATGCTTGCCCACTGTGACTTGGCCTTCGGCCATGGCCTCCAACAAAGCAGATTGGACCTTGGCTGGGGCGCGATTAATTTCGTCGGCCAAAATTAGGTTATGAAAAATCGGACCCGCTTCAAATTCAAAGGTTGCCGTTTGGGCGCGATAAATATCGGTACCCGTTAAGTCGGCTGGTAATAAATCGGGGGTAAATTGAATGCGATGAAAATCGCCTTCTACGCCATCACATAAGGCTTTGACTGCGCGAGTCTTAGCAAGACCGGGTGGGCCTTCAACTAATAGATGTCCGTCGGCAATTAACGCAATTAGTAGATTCTCGGTGAGAATAGGTTGTCCTAAAATGACAGTATTTAAGTATTCGCGTAACGCGTGAAATCGACTCAAAGGCATGATGCTACTCGGTTTATTTAAAGTTAGTTAGATATAGACCCACGACATAATAAAAACTCCCTCAAGGTTTGGCTAGTGCCAATTTACCTTTAGGCAAGTTTACGTGCCTCTATAAAATGCTCTCAAATATTTATTCATATCGATACATTATTCGTTCATCAATAAATGCATAGACAGTGGCAATCTAAAAAAAGTTCATTAACTGATGTTAATCAACATTTTATTCATATATTTAAGACAAAGAAACAAACAAGTGTTTAAAACTTTTCAGTAAGAAGTTAGAATCAGATCACACTTTAATGGTCAGACCTGTTTACTCGAATGTAAACGGGTTTCTCAAGGATATAAGAAAGCGCGCAATTATCGATTCGCGGGCAGAATAAGAGGGCGAAAAATGAGTGATAGACAACAGGTGAAGAATGCGAGGGGCGAGCGCATTGCGATTGTCTCAGGATTACGTACACCATTTGCTAAACAAGCCACTGCCTTTCACGGGGTATCGGCATTAGATATGGGTAAGATGGTCGTCAATGAGTTGCTGTCTCGCTCAGAGCTGGATCCTAAAGAGATTGAACAGCTTGTTTATGGTCAAGTGGTACTGATGCCCGCTGCGCCTAATATTGCTCGTGAAATTGTGTTGGGCACGGGGATGAATGTCAGTACAGATGCTTACAGTGTAACGCGTGCTTGTGCGACCAGCTTTCAGTCAACGGTAAATGTCGCGGAGTCTATCATGACTGGCAATATGGATATTGGCATTGCTGGTGGCGCCGACTCTTCCTCTGTCGTGCCTATCGGTGTGTCTAAGAAGCTCGCCCATGCCTTAGTTGACCTTAATAAAGCTCGCAGTTTCGGCCAAAGACTGGCTATCTTCCGCCGTTTAGGGTTGAAAGACTTGCTGCCTGTTCCACCTGCTGTTGCCGAGTATTCAACGGGCTTGTCTATGGGACAAACTGCCGAGCAGATGGCTAAGACTTATAATATTAGCCGCGCCGATCAAGATGCCTTAGCTCATCGCTCACATACTTTAGCGACAGAAACATGGAATGCGGGCAAACTCAAAGAAGAAGTGATGGCCGCACACGTCCCACCTTATAAGTCCTTTATTGATCGCGATAACAATATTCGTGAAAACTCAACACTAGAGTCTTACGCCAAATTACGTCCGGCATTTGATCGTAAACATGGTTCTGTCACAGCCGCCAACAGCACACCGTTAACGGATGGTGCATCAGCAGTGTTATTGATGAGTGAAGGCCGCGCTAAAGCCTTAGGTTACACTCCGATTGGTTATATCAAAAGTTACGCCTTTACTGCCATTGACGTATGGCAAGACATGCTGATGGGGCCGTCATACGCAACGCCACTTGCACTTAAACGCGCAGGAATGGAACTTGAAGATCTGACCTTGATTGAGATGCATGAAGCATTTGCGGCACAAACATTGGCCAATATGCAGATGTTTGGCTCGAAAAAGTTCGCACAGGAAAAGCTCGGGCGTAATCGTGCAATTGGCGAAATCGATATGAGTAAGTTTAACGTACTAGGTGGCTCGCTTGCTTATGGTCACCCATTTGCAGCAACTGGCACACGTTTGGTGACTCAGGTGTGTCATGAGTTGAAACGCCGTGGTGGCGGTACAGGTCTCGCAACAGCATGTGCTGCGGGTGGTTTAGGTGCAGCAATGATTGTTGAAGTGGAGTAATCACATGGAAAAGACATTTAATTTAACTCGCCGCGATGATGGTATTGCCGTATTAACCATGGACGTGCCGGGCGAGACCATGAATACCCTACGAAGCGAGTTCGGCCCTGAGATAAGCGATGTACTTGCTGAGATCAAAGCCGATAGCAGCATAAAAGGGCTGGTTTTAATTTCGGGTAAAAAAGATTCGTTTGTTGCCGGCGCCGATATTTCGATGCTGGATGCGTGTGAAACGGCAGAAGATGCGAAATTACTTTCGCAGCAGGGACATGTGGTATTTAACGAACTCGAAAGCTTATCTATTCCCGTGGTTGCAGCGATAAATGGTGCTTGTCTAGGCGGTGGTTTAGAACTGGCTCTTGCTTGTCATCAGCGCGTGTGTTCATTAAGTCCAAAAACCATGATGGGGGTGCCTGAAGTTCAGTTAGGTCTACTTCCTGGCGGAGGGGGGACACAGCGCCTTCCGCGTTTAGTTGGCGTGACAACCGCGCTGGATATGATGCTGACAGGTAAACAGTTGCGTCCTAAGCAAGCACTAAAAATGGGCTTAGTTGATGATGCGGTGCCTGAGTCAATTTTGCTACGAACGGCAGTCGAAATGGCTTTGGCCGGTAAACGTCCTGCGAAGAAAAAGAAGCTATCTTTAATTAATAAAGTGCTTGAAGGGACGAGTGCAGGCCGTAATATTATTTTCGATCAAGCGGCTAAACAGGTTGCTAAAAAGACCCAAGGTAATTATCCAGCACCGGCTAAGATTATTGATTGTGTTCGCCAAGGTATGACGAAAGGCATGGCTAAAGGACTTGAAGTCGAAGCGAGTCATTTTGCCGAGCTTGTTATGTCTAAAGAGTCTGACGCACTGCGCAGTATTTTCTTTGCGACCACAGAGATGAAAAAAGAGACGGGTGCCGGTGATGTCGAACCTCGGAAAGTGAATAAGGTTATGGTGCTTGGTGGTGGGCTAATGGGTGGCGGTATCGCCTCCGTTACCACGACTAAGGCTAAGATCCCTGCACGAGTTAAAGACATCAGCGAAACAGGACTGAGTAACGCGTTAGCGTATGCTTATAAACTTCTCGACAAAGGTGTAAAGCGTCGCCATATGACGCCAGCTGTGCGTGACAATTTAATGGCGTTGATGACAACCACGACAGAATATAAAGGCATTAAAGATGCGGATATTGTTGTCGAGGCTGTTTTTGAAGATTTAGCCCTTAAGCATCAAATGGTGAAAGATGTAGAGCGTGAATGTGGTGAACATACTATTTTTGCTTCAAATACCTCCTCTTTGCCAATTGGACAAATTGCTGAAGCGGCTAGCCGTCCTGAGAATGTTATCGGTCTACACTATTTCTCCCCGGTTGAAAAAATGCCACTAGTTGAAGTTATCGCTCATGAGAAAACGTCGGCTGAAACGATTGCAACAACCGTTGCATTTGCCAAGAAACAAGGTAAGACACCGATAGTTGTGCAAGATGGCGCCGGGTTTTATGTAAACCGTATCTTAGCGCTTTATATGAATGAAGCGGCTCAGCTCTTACTCGAAGGGCAGAGCGTTGAACATCTTGATAAAGCGTTAGTAAAGTTTGGCTTCCCCGTTGGACCAATGACACTATTGGATGAAGTGGGTATTGATGTTGGTGCTAAAATTTCACCGATCCTTGAAAAAGAATTAGGTGAGCGGTTTAAAGCGCCTGCAGCATTCGATAAGCTATTAGCTGATGATAGAAAGGGCCGTAAGAACGGTAAAGGTTTCTATCTATACGGCACTAAGAAGAAGGCTAAACAAGTCGATGAAACTGTCTATACGGTTTTAGGATTAAAGCCTGGGGTTGATACTGAGGCCTCAGAAGTTGCTCAGCGCTGTGTTGTGCAGATGCTAAATGAAGCGGTACGATGCTTAGAAGAGAACATTATCGCAAGCCCAAGAGATGGTGATATTGGTGCGATATTTGGTATAGGCTTCCCACCGTTCTTGGGCGGCCCTTTCCATTATATTGACACGCTAGGCGCTGCAAATTTAGTTAAGATCTTAGAAAACTATCAATCTAGGTATGGTAGTCGTTTTGAGCCAGCAGCTAAACTGAAACAGATGGCGGAAGAGGGAACACGCTTCTTCAGTTAGGTAAAAGGGCTAAACCTAACAAGCTAGGTTTAACAGAGTGAAGTTAACAAAGCGGCAGCATAATGCCGCTTTTTTATTTGTTCTAGGTTATTGCTATCAATCTAGTACTCTTAAGTAAATGCTCTGGAGTTAATGCTCTTGAATTCATTACCTCAACTTTGTGTGCCTAAAGAATACTCTCATTTATCTGGTTTTATCTATATAATGCGCTACAAGTTGTCAGCCTTTTAAGGCTAGCTTATTGGTTGTGGGGTGAAAATAAGTGCTAATCTCAATTGTATTGATATTAATCTGTTCGGGCTATTCGTTAGGTCATTCAGCATTTAAGGCGGGGCTTCCTGTTAAACGATGGGCATTTGCTGGTACATTATTAGGGCCTGTAGCCTATCCGCTATTTAATTCTCATAAACAGTTGGCATACCGCGAAGCGATGGGCAGGCAGGGCGTTTTAATTACTTTTTAAGCTTTTAGTGTGTGAATGTTCCGCCACACGAGTTTAAGTAACAAAAAAGGAGCCGAGGCTCCTTTTTTATTATTTGAACTCAGGCTTAAGCCTAGCTCCACCAACCTCTGGCGGGAATAACTTCTAAGTGGTTCAACCCATCTGGAAGTTGAACTTTCTTACGAGCAGGCTTTGCTAATCCAAACATTTTCATCAGTGAATCAAACATAATCATACTCCTTACAATTTTTATCGTCTTACTTAGTTCCACCAACCTTTAGCTGGGATCACTTCTAAATGGTTCAAGCCTTCAGGAAGCTGCACTTTTTTACGAGTCGGCTTATCAAGACCAAGTGCTTTTTTAATTGAATCAAACATAGTCATGTCCTTAATTAAGCCGTTGCTTGGTTGGCGTACTTAATGTTTGGGATACCAGCCGTGTACTTAATGTTTGGAATGCCAGCCGTGTACTTAATGTTTGGAATGCCAGCCGTGTACTTAATGTTTGGAATACC
>NZ_JBRILQ010000029.1:0-61992 GCF_052977045.1 Shewanella sp. 125m-7 | reverse complement strand
GTCGTTTGGCTGAGGAGGCGTATTCTACACTCTCCAGTGGCGGCGTCAAGCGCTTATTTTAAGAAGTTTTTCAAGCGGTGATTTATTAATCGCTAGTGCGCAAATCAAAACCCGAAGCTCTTAAAGCGTTTGTCACCTGAGGCTACTTTCCGTAGAACTTAACCTCTCTAACGCTGCATGCTAGGCTAATTGCCTGCTTTGCCGTGTCAGTGGGGTCGCATTATAGGTGGATTTGTTCTGAGCGCAAGCGCTTTTTACTCAGCATTTGTTTGCTTGCTTATCTTTTCAACAAAGCGTCATTCTCCGCTCATTTGTTGCACTTTTAACGCTCAGTTATCAACCAATAAAGCACTAGATTATAGATAAAGTTCATTTTTTCAGCAACACACTAGAGTATTGGCTAATAATTCATTACCATAGTCCTGTTATTAACAGTTAGTTATCAATTCATTTATTAACTCTTTAGAGATTATATTTATGCAGAAGTCATTCTTGATCGTCTTGGCCGTGGCCATTGTAGGTGCACTCGCTATTTTTCAGATAGCACCAGACCTAAACGGTGCCATCGCTTTCTTTACTGGTGCTATTATCGCGAGCGTTATTTTTTCTCTTCAATCTAAAACGCCTGCCTCAACAACTAACAGCAACGAACCATATAGCGGTCCAACAATGACACTATATGTTGGCAACCTTCCTTATCGTGTACATGAAGGTGAAGTTAAAGCGTTATTTGGCGAATTTGGCCCAGTAAACTCTGTCCGTTTAGTTCGCGACCGTAAAACTGGACGTCGTAAAGGATTTGGATTCATTGAAATGTCAGAAGCTGGTGCTAAGAAAGCAATGACTAAACTAAATGAGTTCGACTTCCAAGAAAGAACTTTGAAGGTACGTGAAGCAAAATCGCAAGATTCAGAAAAAGGCGACAACGCTTAGAGATGTATCGCTAACCTAGATTAGCTGAAGAACGTGACACTATAGTAGTGAATCCTTTTTCGGCTAGTCTGGTTGCTAAACCCGATGTAATATTTTCAGTCGTATATATAGCTATTAACTCCCCTGCACTATTATCTAATTTAGCCGCCGCTATGCTATCAAGTAAATAAACCACTCTTTGTGCTATTGCTCTACCTGAGTCTAGTAACTTGACTCCCGAACCCAATATCTGCCCGATTTCATCCGCTATGATAGGGAAATGAGTACAGCCTAATACCAGTGTATCCAAATTAGTGTTTTGAATTGCCTTTAGCTCCGACTCTAACTTAATAAAATCTAGGCTTTCACCCGCAAGCTTGGCCTCAGCTATCATTACGAGCTCCGACGATCCAAACAGGTCGACCTCACAATCACCAGCAAACTCTTCAATTAACTCTCTTGTATAAGAGCGTTTAATTGTACCTGGGGTCGCTAGTAAGCCTATGTGTCGAGTCTTTGAAATCAATGCCGCGGGCTTGATTGCAGGAACAACTCCTACAATTGGGATTAAAAGACGCTCTCGCAAACCTGGAAGCACCAAAGTGCTGGCAGAGTTACAGGCGACGACGACAAGTACGGCCTTAGTTCGCTTTACTTGCTCGCAGATGAGCTCAACACACCCCTCGATTAAGACCGACTCTTCGAGCTCACCATAAGGTAAACGGGCATTATCGAATAGATAGCAATATCCTTGGTCGGGTAATACTTTTCTAATCTCATCGAAAATAGATAAACCACCAACCCCCGAATCAAAAATAAGAATAGGTCCAGACAAAAGTATTCTCCGCTATAAGGTAAAAGTCATGTCTATATGAATAAATGAAGCCGCTGTAATGCTCGATTATCAGCAGAATTAGCTATTTTGCTTTAGAATTTTCCCACATGCTAGATAAAATCGGAAGTTAGAAACTGGACATCCGTTCAATCTAGTATAATATTCCGCCCCTAATTTAATGCCTACGGTAATCAAAATATGAATTTAGCAGCAATGGATCCTACTACCTATGATGTGCAACTCGAGGCGAAGCGCGTCAAGTTAACGCAGTTATTTGCTGATTTTGATACGCCGGAACTTGAAGCGTTCAGCTCTGAGCCAGCACATTATCGTATGCGTGCAGAGTTTAGAGTTTGGCATGAAGGCGAAGACCTCTATTACTATATGTTCGATAAAGAACTGGATAGCAAAGTTCGTTGTGATCAGTTTTTGCCTGCCAGCGAGCTGATTAATAAAATGATGCCTGCTTTAGTCGAACTATTAAAGCCAAACACTATCTTACGCCATCGATTATTCCAGATAGATTTCCTATCAACCCTAAGTGGCGAGATCTTAGTATCACTGCTTTATCATAAGCAGCTAGATAGTGAATGGGAGCAGCAAGCCAAGATCCTAAAGCAAACACTAAGCACCCAGTTTAACGTCAATTTGATTGGTCGCGCCCGTAAGCAGAAGATCATCCTTGATAAAGACTTTGTGGTTGAGTCGCTCAATGTTGCAGGTAAGCAATTACAGTACCACCAGATTGAGAATAGCTTTACTCAACCTAACGGTAAAGTATCAGTCAAAATGCTTGAGTGGGCGATTGATGTTACCAAAAACAGTCGCGGTGACTTATTAGAGCTTTACTGTGGGAATGGCAATTTCTCTATTGCCTTGGCACAAAACTTCGACCGCGTGTTAGCTACTGAATTGGCAAAACCATCGGTTGAATCAGCACAATACAACATCAAGGTAAATCAGGTCGAAAATCTGCAGATCATCCGTATGTCTGCCGAGGACTTCACTGAAGCCATGGCGAAGAAGCGTAGCTTTAGACGTTTAGAAGGTATCGATTTAGACAGTTATAACTGTAATACCATTTTTGTCGACCCACCACGTGCTGGCCTAGACGCAGATACAGTAAAACTGGTACAAGGTTATGAGCGTATTGTTTATATCTCATGTAATCCACATACCTTACTCGATAACCTAACGGAACTAAGCAAGACCCATAAGATCACGCGGTTTGCGCTATTTGATCAGTTCCCCTATACCGAACATATGGAATCGGGTGTTTTTCTTGAAAAGAAATAACATCTGATAAGACGAACAAATACAAAAAAACGGCATCCTTTGGGATGCCGTTTTACTGAAATAGATAGTAAGTTACTTTTGCTCTTTCTTGTTTTGCAGGGCATCCGCCCCTTTGGCAATCATGTGCAATTGAATAATCAAGCGGTCAGCAAGGATCTTGCGATCGGCACGCTTCATATCGAGTGCAGCTGCGCCCGCATTAAATACTAAAGTCACTAACGCTTCTGCCTGCGCATGCGCCAATTCAGGCAAGCGATTTGCGGTCGCTTCAGTGTAATGGGCTAATTCAGAAATGAAATGTTCAATCTCACGTGCTACCGCTCCCCTAAAAGGAGCCGATGTACCTGAACGTTCATGCAGTAAAATACGAAATACGTTCGGATTAGATTCAAGCACTTCCATAAAGGTTTCAACCGAAATGCGGATAACACTACCACCGGCTTCCGCTCGTTGACGGCCCTTACGCATTAATTGCCTTAGCGTTAAGCCACCTTCATCCACCATAGTTAAACCTAGCTCATTCATATCTTTAAAATGGCGATAAAAAGATGTTGGAGCAATATTTGCCTCACGGGCGACTTCGCGCAGACTCAGACTAGAAAAGCTACGTTCAGCGCTTAATTGATTAAACGCTGCATCGACAAGTGCCCGCCGAGTCTTTTCTTTTTGTTGTGCTCTAATGCCCATGTTGAACCTACTTACGAAAATTATTCCATGAATAATACCGCTTTTTAATACAAAACGCAGCATCTACAAACTTGACCCAGTTCACTATCCAAGTTAAATTAGCGTACAGATGTACGCTCAATAAGAGATTTAAAACTATAATGAAAAAACCTCCTATCATCTGGATGAATGTGAGTCTATTTACCATCACATTTGCCTGCGCTGTAATATTCGTGCCTTGGTACGGTATCGCTCATGGCTTTGATGCCATTGAATGGGTCGCCTTCGTAGCTCTCGCTTTTGCTAGCGGGCTATCCATCACTGGTGGCTACCATAGACTCTGGTCCCACCGTACCTATAAAGCTCACGCTTCGGTTCGATTTCTCTACGCTCTTGGTGGCGCATTAGCACTACAAAACAGTGCATTACACTGGTCTTCTGATCACCGAGTGCATCATAAGCATGTCGATAACAACGATAAAGACCCCTACTCTGCCAAAATGGGCTTCTGGTATAGCCACATAGGCTGGATGCTACGAGAATACCAGTCACAGCGTTACCATGATTACAAAAACGTTCGCGATCTGCAGAATGATAAAATTGTGATGTGGCAGCATAAATTTTACCTACCATTGCTGCTTATAATGAACTTTGGCTTACCTATTCTGTTGGGTTGGCTCAACGGCGATATTCTTGGCATGTTACTGTTAGCCGGACTGCTACGCTTAGTGGTTGTGCACCACTGCACCTTCTTCATTAACTCGTTGGCACATATCTGGGGCTCGCAACCTTACACTGATAAAAACACCGCCCGTGATAACGCCTTTATAGCCCTGCTGACATATGGCGAGGGTTACCATAACTATCATCATATTTTTGAAAACGACTACCGTAATGGCATTCATTGGTGGCAATACGATCCAACTAAGTGGCTGATTAACGGCTTGGCTTGGATGGGGCTCGCAGATAGTCGCCGCGTGGTGCCACAAGAGCGAATTGAACACGCTCGCCTGCAAATGCAATTAAAGCGTACTCAAAATAAAGTCGCTCATTTGCCTAATAGCGAAGAAATCATCGACAAGTTGCAAGCCGAATACGAAATGCTGAAAACTCACCTTGTTGAGTATTACGATGCTAAAAAGGTCTTAATTGAAGCTAAGCGTAAACAGCTGGCCGACAAGCATTTGCTTAAGCAAGTAAAAGAGTTAAAACAACGCTTTAAACAGCAGCAAAAAAGCTGGCATAACTTGACTGCTAGCTTTAGTTGATAAAATAACGAAGACCGCAATTATCGCGGTCTTTCTTATTTATATTGGCTAGGATTAACCAGACGCAGTCAATAACCCCCTTAAGGACAAGATTCAAGTCGCAACTTGTACTAGAGGCCGATTGAAGTCCCCCCATTATGGGTCTATTATGATCGGCTACTTACCATTTTCAGGGCGTTTTAAGCTCATGTCAGATTCAGAAATTAAACTCACCGAGTATAGTCACGGCGCCGGTTGCGGCTGTAAAATCTCACCCAAAGTACTTGGCACCATACTCGCCACTCAGCTACCTGTATTTGATGACCCGAATCTACTGGTGGGTAACCAGACCCGTGATGACGCAGCCGTTTATAAGCTTAACGAAACCACTGGTATTATTAGTACCACAGACTTCTTTATGCCGATTGTAGACGACCCATTTACCTTTGGGCGAATTGCAGCGACCAATGCCATTAGCGATATCTATGCCATGGGTGGTACACCTATGATGGCCATTGCGATTCTAGGCTGGCCTGTGAATAAACTGCCCGCAGAAGTGGCACAACGAGTTGTTGACGGCGGCCGACAAGCCTGTGCAGACGCAGGTATCATGCTCGCTGGCGGCCACAGTATCGACTCGCCAGAGCCTATTTTTGGTTTAGCCGTCACCGGCCAAATCCCACTAGAAGAGCTTAAGCAAAACGATACTGCGAAAGCGGGTGATATGCTTTATTTAACCAAGCCTTTAGGCATTGGTATTTTAACCACAGCGCAGAAGCAGAAAAAACTAGCCGATGCAGACTTAAACACGGCTGCAGAAGCCATGTGTCAGCTCAATATTCTTGGCCCTCAGATTGCTAAAATCACACAAGTCAACGCATTAACTGACGTTACTGGCTTTGGGCTTGCGGGTCATTTGCTTGAGATGTGCCATGGTGCAGACTTAAATGCAAAAATTGATATTGGCTTGTTACCTCTACTCCCTAATGCTCGTCACTACTTAGAGTTGGGATGTATTCCTGGTGGCACACACAGAAATTTTGATAGTTATAGTGAGCACTTACCCGTGCTAACTGACGAGCAAAAAGCGATTATTTGCGACCCACAGACCAGTGGCGGATTACTCATTGCGGTTGCTAGCGAAGGCGAGGCAGTCTTGCAAAAATTGCTCTCTGACAATGGTATCGAACCTATCTGCATCGGCCAGCTCGTTGAGAAAAGTGCGACTAGCACAGTGGAGCTTATTTAATGTCACTCAATAAAGTGCGTGCCAGCGAATATCGTCGAATACTCGTTAACGATCATCCAATAATGGATGCGCGCGCACCGGTAGAGTTTGAAAAAGGCGCCTTTCCTGCCAGCGTTAACCATCCTCTGATGGAGGATGAGGAGCGTAAGTTAGTAGGCACTTGCTACAAAGAACGCGGTCAAGAAGCGGCAATCAAACTCGGTCATTCACTGGTCCACGGTGACATAAAGCAGCAAAGAGTCGATGCTTGGCTAAAATTCTTCAGCGATAATCCTGATGGCTACTTGTATTGTTTTCGTGGCGGCCTTCGCTCGCAACTGACACAGCAATGGTTAAAAGAAGCAGGCCTTGATATTCCGTTTATCGAAGGCGGCTACAAAGCCATGCGCCAGTTTCTAATTGAAACAATCGATGAAGCGGCTAGCATCAAGCCCATGCTGATCTTAAGTGGCATTACCGGCAGTGGTAAAACAGATTTTTTACTCGACCGTAAAGAAGCTGTTGATCTAGAAGGGCTTGCGCACCATAGAGGCTCTAGCTTTGGCCGCTACCATGAACCACAACCCAGCCAGATTAACTTCGAGAACGCACTCGCTATCGCGCTATTAAAGCACCAAGACAGTGATGCCAAGCACTTACTACTTGAAGATGAGAGTTATCTGATTGGTCGCTCTGCCTTGCCCCAGGCATTTTATGCTGGGATGCAATCAGCTAGCGTATTGGTACTTGAAGAGGCTTTAGATGCAAGACTGGCACGCCTGCTTAATGAATACGTGCACAAGATGCACTCTGGCTATATTCAAAGACTAGGTGAAGAAGCGGGCCTTGAAGCATTTGCCCAATACTTAGCACTGAGCATCACTGGTATCAAAAAACGCCTAGGTAACAAGCAGCACGATGAGTTTCAAGCAATCATCACTAACGCGCTAAATATCCAGATGAGTCAAAACGATACTAGTGCCCACTTAGAGTGGATTGAATTATTATTGGTAAAATACTACGACCCAATGTATCAATATCAAATTGATAAAAAGGCCGAACGCATCATCTTCAAAGGTGATCATCAAGCAATGCATCAATGGCTAGATAACCACTAATATCAATCAGTATAACCTTTAACTTCATCCCATTAGCTCCACATCAACGGCAGCTAATGGGATTATTTCGAACTTCAGCCCCCTGCCTTTAATAGCATCAAATTTAACTAGCACGACCTTAAAATCAGCAAACTCTGCACGCGCTTTAAATGCTTTGACTGAGCGCTCATCCACGCAAATGACGCTATCAATATCGTTATGACGTTCTGCATACCAAGTTAGTCTAGATAACGCCCAACTAACAAGGCCATGATTAGTCGCTTTTTGATAAACAGTTGGCGCAAACATCATGGGATGACTAAAACTGCCGAAAACGACCGCTAAGTGACGCCAAGACCTTTGTTCAACGACAACTAACAGCCGAGGAGACCTGTGCAGTCCATCTGTATCAACCAGCTCTGCCGTAAGCCTGACTCTGCGAATATAGTAGCTAATAAGGCTTAATAACAGTTCGGGCCAGCGCCAGAGTAAATAGCCAAACACAAGCAGATTTGCGCTAGCCAATACTAGAAACAATCGCTCTATGGGCCACTGCAATACATTCAATGCCAGCATGGCAAATAGCGCAGAGCTCACCATAAATAGGGCATTGATAATATTATTACAGGCAATTGCTTGCGCGCATTCACCCTCTTTCGCTCGCGCCTGAATATAGCTGTATAGCGGCACGATAAACAGTCCACCTCCCACGCCAATCATAAATAGATCAAGCATTAAGCGGTAATGAGCGCTCTCATCAGTAAAACTATACAAGTTATATAACTGGCTAAGTACAGCCTGTTCAGGCAGAGAGAAATACAGATCGATACCGAAACTAGCCAGTATAACCAGGCCTAGTGGCGTTATTCCTAGCTCGACTTGTCGACAAGATAAGCGCTCGCATACAAAAGAGCCCACCCCAATACCGACCGAAAAAAGCAGTAACAATAACGACACCACTGTTGGATCTGCATTTAAAGTAATACGGGCAAAGTTTGGAAACTGGGTTAAATAAGTCGCGCCGACAAACCAGAACCAGCTAATCGCCAAAATCGCCATCCAGATCCCCTCTGATTGGCGCGCTTTCTTAATATTCTGCATTGTCGCTGACACAATAGAAAACTTAGGCTTAGCAGTAGAATGAGGCTCAATACTTGGGATAAACCAACTTGTTACCATGCCAATTAACGCTAAGATAAACACACTGGCGGCGGCCCAATAAGTCGCATTATGACTCGCTACAATCAGCCCCGCCGAAATGGTGCCGATTAAAATAGCAAGAAAGGTCCCCATCTCAACCCAAGCATTACCAGACACCAACTCGCTGCTATCTAACACTCTTGGGAGCAATGAGTATTTCACTGGACCAAAGTAGGCCGACTGCACACCAGTCAAAAACAGCAATAGCAACATGACGAGATAGCTATGGCTCAGGATGGCAAATATTGCCACAGACATGATAATGAGTTCGAGAAACTTAAGCCTGCGGATTAATACAGCCTTATCAACATAGTCGGCAATCTGCCCTGCATGGGCTGAAAACAGTAAAAAAGGTAGGATAAATAAGCCTGCGGCCATATTCACAAATAGATTTACATCTATCGGTAACTCATCAAGTTGTGAATAAGTGACCAAGAGCAGCAGCACATTTTTAAATACATTGTCATTCAATGCCCCTAGGCATTGAGTCACGAAGTAAGGTAAAAAACGTCGGCTAAATAGCATCAGCCTGAGGTGTGAACCGGTTTATGATAGGTCATGAGCAACCTAGGCTCAGCTTCACCAAAATAATCGGCTTCAAAATCTTGTTCACGAAAGCCTATACGTGAATACAGATCTTTAGCCGGGTTATCAGGTGCTACGGTTAAATTGATTTGATTAACCTCATTTGGCAGCGTCGCTAACAGGTGTGAGATGAGCTGAGTACCAACGCCTTGGCCTCTGGCATCTTCCGCGACTGCAACCGATAAGATCCAGTTGGTATCAGGCTTACCACTCGTTGACGCCAACAAGTAAGCAAGCATTTTTCCATTAGTATCTTTTGCTACTAAAAAGCCATTTGCCCAGCAGTCCAACGCTTGTCTGAAGAAAAAGTCCGGATAACAATGCCCAGCAAAGCATTGCTGCTCAAGTGCATCAATCGCGGCAAGATCTTGCTTACACGCGATTGAAATTAGCCTTGTATCATTCATTGATAAGGATCTGATCCCACTCAAGTGCTGGCGCACCAACCACGATAAAATTAGGGTTTTCTAAGCTTTCTCGCTCATTGTAAGTCAGCGGCTGTAGATTAAGATCCATGATCTGACCACCCGCCTCTTCAACAATAATCTGCGCGGCACCAGTATCCCATTCACCCGTTGGACCAATACGCACATAGCAATCTGCTCGGCCTTCAGCCACTAAGCAACTCTTAAGCGCCGCGCCACCTAATACTACCAGCTCACAGTGCTTATCTTGATTAAATAGCTTAATTACCGACTTGGGATCTTGGCGACGACTGACCGCTAAACGCAATGCTTCAGAATCTTTAGTCAATTGCTTACTGGTTATACGTACTTCAGCGCCATCTTTGCGTTTGTAGGAGCCTAAGCCCGCAATACCGTAGTAACAGACCTCTGTCATCGGCACATAAACGACCCCGAGAATAGGACGATTGTGCTCAACTAACGCGATAATCACGGAGAAATCACCGCTGCCAGCAATAAACTCACCGGTACCATCGAGTGGGTCGACCAACCAATACCGCGGCCAATCACAACGCTCAGCAAACGGGATCTCCGCATCTTCTTCTGATAACACGGGAATGTCTGGTGTCAGCGCTTTAAGCGCATTGGTAATGATTTCATGGGCGGCGAGATCTGCAGAGGTCACAGGCGTATTATCAGATTTTATCTCGCGCTCGTAATCACCTTTCTGATAAATATCACGAATTTTATTGCCTGCTAATGTTGCGATTTCAATGACTTGATCTACATAATTCTCTGGCTTCATAACTACTCCAACAGCCTAATACCCATGACTTGCGTCGTTTTCACTATCTTAGTTGTAGATGTTTTTGCGCTAAAAATAAAGCACTTACGCTGCGCGACTCTGAAAAGTCTTCTTCGTTTAGCAGATCTTGCCATTGCGCTAACGGCCAAGGGACCATGTCGATAGGTTCCGGCTCATCACCTTCTAGGACACTCTCGTAAAGGTCCTCTGCTAAGAATATCTGCATCTTGCTAGCAAAGTAACCTGGTGCGAGGCTTAATTCCATTAAATGGGTGAGCTTTCTCGCCCCATAGCCTATCTCTTCTTGAAGCTCGCGATTCGCGGCTTCACGGGCCTCTTCACCAGGATCGATCAAGCCCTTAGGAAATCCAAGCTCATAACTATGGGTGCCAGCAGCATATTCCCGACCCAGTAATAATTCAGTACCATTGAGCACAGGTACAACCATGACTGCACCACGATTATTACCTTTCATACGCTCATATTGACGCTCAACTTGATTAGAAAAGCGTAAGTGCACTTGTTCAATCTGGAACAGTCGACTCCTTGCAACGACTTCAGCGTGCAAAATTTCCGGTTTCTCATTCTTTTTCGTCATACACATCCCAGTGCCGCTGCCGACTTGTCATTTAATTCAGTATAATCTTACTATTGTTGAACCAATCTACAACATGAATTTTCTAGGATCGCGTAACTATGTTTCCATGGAACGAAATTGACACAGTTTTACTCGATATGGACGGGACTTTACTGGACCTGCATTTCGACAATCACTTTTGGGTGCAGCTGATCCCTAAGGTACTTAGCGAGCAGCGAAATATCTCCATCATAGAGGCTGGCGACTGGGTCGAACGATGCTATAGAGATGTAGAAGGTACATTAAATTGGTATTGCCTCGATTACTGGCAACAACAGATGGGGCTCGACATTATGGCGTTACACCGCACTTTGGTTGAGCGGATCCAGTTACGCCAAGACAGCATGCCGTTTTTGGATGCGCTTAAACATGCCGGAAAACAGCGTATTTTGGTGACTAACGCCCACCCAAAAAACCTAGGTTTGAAATTAGAACATACCGAGTTAGGTTTAGGGCTCGACAGTATGATTTCAAGCCACGAAACCGGTTACCCGAAAGAACATCCGTTATTTTGGCAACATCTATTTAAGCAGTTTAATTTGCAGCCAAGCCGTTGCCTGTTTATTGATGATAACGAAGCCATATTGCAAGCGGCCAAATTAGCGGGCGTGGGTTATCAGTTAGGCATTGCTAACCCTGATAGCCAAAAACCTAATAAGGTGTTTGATGATTTCCCTGCAATTGAAGATTACCACTATCTGCTAGATGAGCTGATTAAGCAGGCATAACAATTGGCCGCAATAAAGAACCAATTAACAAATATCAAATATCAAATACAAAAATGAAAAACAACAAAGGCGCCACGTTGGCGCCTTTTCATTAATACAAATCACTCTAAAACCTATCAGGATAAGCGCTAGATAGGTAGTCGCCCCTGATACGTGATCGGGTAGTAACCTTGGCTGTCCTTTTTACCTAAGAAAGATAACGCTTTCTTTAAGTCATCAGGCTGAGTGTTCACTTCACGGATCTTAGCGTTCACTTGCACCATCTTCTTGTCGGCTAATACAATTGTGCCATCCAAACCGAGGCCATTAAGCTTTTCATCTGTCGTCAGCTCAACTTTACCGTCGAGACATGCCAAACCTAGCGCGATATCGCCTAACGGGTACTTACCGAACTGGTTAGTTACATTAACTTGATTCAAAAATAACTTACCCGATAGTTGTTCACACCATGGTAAGCCCTGCTCGAAATTATCGACCAATACACTCAAGTCGCCATTAACTTTGGTTCTAAAGGGTAAGTTAGTGCGCCCTAACAAGAAGCCACTTGGCGCTTCGAATCGTAAGGCACTGATGTCTAACCCGCTAAACGAATAAGCGACAGTACCTTTACCATTAACGGCACTGGCTCTGCTACCAATCACCACATCAGCTTTGACGGTACCCGTTAGCAAGGACCAAACATTCAAATCCCATTTGATCATTTCCAGTTGGCGTTGTTGTACACTCAGCATGTCGATGCTGCCAGCCCAAATCGTGCCAGATACACCACCAATAATCACATTCTTTGGCAGAGGCGCCAGCTTTACAGCAACGCTGGCCGGAAATAGCACCACTAAAAATACTAAGTAGACTAAAAAGCCCAGCGCAATCTTTTTTGCTAATTTCACTACAACACCTTACTTCGACAGCTGAATACGACGGACATTAACGTAACCTGGGATGTCAGACTCGGCTAAGTCTAAACTCTCTAACGATAAGCCCTTTTTCTGCACCAATTCATTTAAATAATTCAGTAAGGTGTCGAACGGAACCTCATCCATCCACACTTGAATTTTATTGCCTTGAGGCTGCATACGAGTAATGGTGAGACCAAACGCACCCGCCGTTTGGTTAACTGCCGCACTTAAACTGCCTCTAAATGCATTACTACCATCACTTTGCTTAAGCCCTGCTATCCGATTAGCGGTTTGTTTAACGTAGTTTAGCGTGCTCTGCTGGCCCTCTAATCTACGTACAGCTTCATCTTCTGCGTTAGCGATTGGAGTCCAAACACCCCAATACAAGACGCCTATGACCAACACTACACCACAAGCCGCAACCATCTGCTGCTCTCGCAGTACTAGACCATTCCACCAGGTTTTAACGTTTTCCATCTTATTTGCTCCTTATGGTCAAGGTGCTGGTGACTTGAGACTCACCGCTATTCATAGCACCACCATCTAGCTTGTAGGAACGCGCAATGATCTCTTTAAACTTTTCAATCTGCTCATAATTCTTGGCTGTGACCTGCATACGAATTTCGTTACGATTACTATCAAAACGCAATGTCGTTGGTTTAAGTTCAGGCACTTGGTCAAAGGCATCTCGCATACCACTAAGCATCACAAAGAACTCACTACCACTGCCACCACCTTGAAGGGTACGCACGTAACTTCCCATCTGTGAACGCAGGTTTACCACCCGCGAACTACCTGGTATCACTTGCTTATAAATTTGCTCACTTTGAGCCTGCAGTGCATCGGCATCGCTATTCATCTGATGAATGTTGAGCCCCTTATTCACTAGCGCCAAAACCACAATCACCGCGAATGCAATTCCAGCATTACGCCATAATGTTAGATGCTTACCGTATTCTTTCTTGGGCTTGTAAACACCAGAAAGTAGATTCATCGGTGCATGTAACAAGCCTTTCGCTAACACGAGCATTGGCAGATCTAACGGTTGAACTTTGACTTGTGTGCCCGCTAATTGCAGTTCGGTATAACCCGCAACTGTCGTTTGCGTGCTTGATGTTGCCGGAAGTAGCTCAGGTAGCGCAACGTCAAGCCAGCTTTGGCTCAAACTTACGCCACTGCCCTCGCCTGTTCGCAGTAAAATCTCTTTACCGAAAGTCATTGCAGCCCAGTCGCACTCCGCCAGTGGCAGCGCTAAACAGTCGGGTACGATGCATTTGGCTTTCAGCCCCGCATCGCTAAGCCACTCAATCCAGGCTTGCATCTGTTCGTGCGCGACAACGGCAATACTCAGGGCATCGCCATCTCGCGGACCGGTAACAAAATGCAGCTCATCGACATTTTGCGCAAGATTCTCTTCCAGCATAAAAGGCAGTGCCTTTACCGCTTGGCGCTGGCTTTTTTCTGGTAACTCAACTTGAGTCAATGTAATGCTTGAGGCTGGCACTAATACCTCAACAGCTCGATGACCCGCTCTTTCAGTAAGCGTTGACAGTGCACTGGCATCACTCAGCTCACCAGAACCTATAATTTCTTGCTCCTGCTCAGACCAAACTAACCAAGAGCATGGCTGCTCGGCGGTTTGCCCTAAACGGATAAATAGTCTTTCACTCACTGATTTATCTCCACAAGTCTCTTCAACTCATTAAAGGACTGTTGTTATTTTTGCCCACCAAATTGGCGAGATAACACTTCTAATTTCTTACTGTCACCGTACAACACACTTTCTAACTTAAACACGGCGGTATCCACTTTAGCGCCAGCTTCGAGTAAAAAGTACTTACTCGTTACACCAAAACTCGACTTGAGTTTAGCGTCCCCCGCTAAAGACGCGATTGATGAATTTTCCCAAAACTCATCAATCTTATCGTAGCCATCTAGTGGTCGCTGATTGATGATGCTTTCAGCCTCACCAACAGAAATCTTGTTATCTAACATGCCAGCGATTAACGCAGCTTGCTCTACTGGCACTGTGTTAACGTTTAACACTTGCGTGCTATTACCCGGAATAGCGCACACATAAGGCGCCAGCTTTAAGTAAATATCTTGGGTAAATCCCATCACAGCCCGTAGCTCACTCTTATGACTCATCAAGGTATTTGCTGCGCGATAAGGCACATTTCGCGACTCATAGTCGGCATCTTCCGCGCCATAAGGGCCTGCAGTCTGATCTTCATCGATATAATCTTTAGCGGTCTGGGCTAAGCGCTCAGCAGCGAAATCATCCATTCCAAGCGCGACCAATAACCCTTTAAATTGCACTGCGGGTAGTGGCATTTTAGGCTGACCATTTTCTACTTTCTCACTGGGAGCAGATAACGAATTAACGTTAAAACAAGCTCGCATATCGCTAATTTTACCCGCTATTTCACCTTTTTCGGCAGGGAAGATGACATCAGCCTGTGCCCAGTACTGTTGCAAATGTACGGTGTCAGCATCATCTAAATCTTGTTTCAGTACTTTTTTGGCTATCTCTTCAGCGGAAATAGCGTACCAAAAGGCCTGATCATACTGCGCCATATTCAAGGTGCGCCTAACCGACAGCTGATTACGCGAGGTAATATTGGTAGCAATAATCGCAACCATGGCCACAATCAAGAGCACAACGATAAGGGCCACGCCACCTTGTTTATTGCGCATGCTTATTCACCTGGCTGTTTTCCATCTTGCTCTTTACCATTATCACGGTTGCCATCGGGTACTGACTGATCATTACCGCCATTGCTAGTGTCGTCATTACTTCCAGCAAGCGCCCCCGTCGGCACTAAGAATTTACGTTGAACTTTGCCAATGTCTTCAAACTCAATTTCCATTGCGATCGCTTTGGGTAATTTCGTCGCGTCAGTCTGACGTTCCCATTTATCATCGGCAAAAAAGGCGTATTCAACTGAAATCACCTTATCCATAATCACTGTTTTAATCGGCTCTGCACCAATTTCAGGCTCTGGATAAGGGTAATACCAACGCTCTAACTTTCCATCCATCACCACATAAGCGACTGACTGCAAGCTGCCACGTGGTAGCAATCCATCAGGGTTTAACCAGCCTAAGCGAAAAAATACCAGTGACTCAGATTCTGAATCGAGCATATTGCTGCCAGTCTGAAACACCGTGGTGCCCCTGCCACCCTCTAACAATCTAGGAGTACGGGCGACCATCTGATTTAAATCGCGCTCAATCACGCCAAAGCCTTGCTGCATCGCCTTTAGTTTGGCGGCAAAATCTCGAGTCGCAGTATCGTTTTTCATCACTGTGCTGAGTACGGTATTTGCCGCTAGCCCCAACATGGCGAAAATCGCAATGGCGATTAGCATCTCTAGCAGCGTAAAGCCGCGTTGATGCTTAGTCTGCTTTAAGCACATAACTGCTCACTTCAGCGATGGTTCGCGAAAACCGTTCATCATCGCTGATACTTATACGGATCATTCTAAAATTATCATCGGTCGTTTTAATGACCTCTTTACGCCAATACCAGTCTTGGTTGGCAAGTTCGACCTGACCGTCTTTACGGCCGATTTCGGGAAACTTAGGGTCTAACCTAGCATCAACCATCTGGTTGTGGGCAACCCATTGCGCCATGGTGCGCTCTTCTAAAATAGGCATATTAGCGATCTGCTCGCCTAAGCTTTTAGTGATTGATACTGCAGCAATCGAAAATACCGCTAATGCCACAATCACCTCTAACAAAGTCATGCCTTGTTGTTTATTAGACTGGCTCATAAGACGTCTTCATCTTCAAAGCCCATCCGCAAACGTCCAAGGACATCGCCAAACACCACCACCTCAATATCTTGTTTCATCTCGTCTTCGCTAACGAAAGACAACTCAAATGCACTCATCTCACCACTGGGAAATAACAATATTTGCGGTTCTGGAAATTTCTTTTTGTCGTCAGCAGATTTCTCAATAAGCGGCTCATCAAACCAAGAATCTTGCTCTTCATCTTCTTGCACCAAAGGCAGGCCATCGAGTACCAGAACTAACTCGACTCCAGGTTCCATCTGACGCTCAACCAGCAATCTGTCTTGCTCCAACGGTTTCCACTGACCTTCGTCGTAATAAACATATTTATAGCTAGTGTCTTCAATCACAATACCAATGAAGTGACCACTGAGTACCGTCTCATCCAGCACCATTTCAGTTGACATCATGAACTGCAGCGCGGTTCGTTCAAGCGCTTTTTCTTTACTCGCACCACCCATACCTAAGGTCACAGCCGTGGCTGCTAGTCCCATAAGCAAAACAACGAGCAATACCTCCATTAAGGTGAAGCCCGTTTGTCGCGCTAAGTTTACTCGCGGCGTATTCATCTTATTGGAAGTTCTGTAGGTTCCAATTACCGATATCATCTTCGGTGCCAGGCTGGCCATCGGGGCCTGAACTGAAGATATCTAGCTTACCGTTTTCACCTGGGCTCAATAGCAGGTAATCACTGCGCCATGGATCTTGCGGTAGACGCTTTACATAACCGTCAGCACGGTAGTTACGTGGCTCAGGAGAGATAGTAGGCTTTTGCACTAGCGCTTCAAGACCTTGCTCTGTGGTTGGGTATACACTGTTATCTAACTTGTACATGTCCAAAGCATTTTCTAATGCAACAATGTCTGAAACCGCTTTTTGTTGGTCGGCCTTATCTTTGTTACCCATCAAGTTAGGTACGACCATAGAGGCCAAAATACCCAAAATAACAATAACGACCATGACTTCTAATAGGGTAAAACCTTGTTGCTTATTACGTGTTTGCATTAACAAATTCCTTAAACTATAAAACTCAAGTTCCGCAGTTAAAACCCGTTGTAACTGCTAGTGAGCATTAACCACTAATCATATTATTCAGCGCCAAAATTGGCTGAAGAATAGCAAGAACAATAAACAGAACCACTGCAGCCATGCTAACAACTAACATAGGTTCGAACACCCCTAAAGCTATCGTCACATTAGACTCAAACTCTCGGTCCTGGTTGTCGGCAGCACGCTCAAGCATCTGCTCAAGCTGGCCACTTTTTTCACCAGAGGTAATCATATAGAGCATCATTGGCGGAAAAAGTTTAGTGTTGGCGAGCGCCGTTCCTAAACTTGTTCCCTCACGCACCCTTAATGTTGCATCTTCAACGGCAGCTTTCACTCTAACATTGACCAAAACATCACTGGCGATACGCATCGCATCGAGCAGAGGTACTGAGCTTGCTGTTAAAATACTTAATGTACGGGCAAAACGCGCCGTATTTAGACTCTTACTCACCTTGCTGATCACAGGTAAACGCAGCAACATGCTGTCGTATTTCATGCGGTTTTTGGGCGCGACCAACAAGCGTTTAGCAATAAAGAACAGGCCCACTATCGCAACCAATACAATCAGGCCGTAATCGCGGATAAAGTCAGACGATGCAATTAATAACTCTGTCGTCCAAGGTAGCTCCTGCCCCATATGCTCGAACTGACCGACAACCTGCGGCACAACGGCAGCCAACAAAATGGCAATAACACCAATGGCGACAACCGTCAGTACGATGGGGTAAATCATCGCTTGGGTCATTTTACTCTTGAGTTGCTGGCGACGCTCGGTGTAATCGGCAAGGCGATTCAGTACCACTTCTAAGTGGCCCGACTTTTCGCCTGACGCCACCATAGCGCGGTATAACTCATCGAAAATATGCGGGAACTCAGCCATCGAGTCAGCCAGACTATAACCTTCGACAACCCGTGAGCGTACCGCCATAATCATACTGGCTAAGCGGTCTTGTTCACATTGTTGACCTACGGCCTTTAGTGCTTCTTCAACGGGTAAGCCAGCGGCAACCAACGTCGCGATCTGGCGAGTAATTAACGCCAGTTCAGCAGTTGATATGCCGCGCTTAAAAAAGCTCAAGCCAGATGACTTTGCTTTACTTTCTTTCTCAACCACTGGTGTGATTTCCAGTGGCATCAAGCGTTGCTCTCGTAACTGCGTACGAGCATGTCTTGCGGTATCCGCCTCGACCACACCCTTTTGCTGTTTACCCGTTTTATCTAATGCTTTGTATTCAAATGCTGGCATGGCTTACTCCTCTCGAGTGACACGCAGCACTTCTTCGAGGGTGGTTTTACCCGCAAGCACCTTGCTCATACCGTCATGACGAATGCTCGGTACGAATTGACGAATGTGTTTCTCAATAGCAAGCTCGCCTCGACCCGTATGGATCAGTTCACGCACAGTATCATCAACAGTCAACAACTCATGAATACCTGTACGACCACGATAACCATTATGACCACAAACCTGGCAGCCTTTGGCGCGGAAAATAACCCGCGTATCGTCTGCCGTAATACCTAACAACTCTCTTTCACGATGATCCGGTACATGCTCTTCCTTACAGCTTGAGCATAAGGTACGAATAAGACGTTGAGCGAGTACGCCGAGCAAACTGGAAGAGACAAGAAAAGGCTCGACCCCCATGTCTTGCAAACGGGTAATCGCGCCCGATGCTGTATTGGTGTGCAAGGTTGAAATCACCATGTGGCCAGTTAACGAGGCTTGCACTGCAATCTGCGCGGTTTCTAAATCTCGAATTTCACCAATCATCACCACATCAGGATCTTGACGCAAAATAGCCCTAAGCCCACGAGCAAAAGTCATATCGACCTTAGTATTCACCTGAGTCTGACCAATACCTTCAAGTTCATATTCTATCGGATCTTCAACCGTCAGAATGTTGGTATCTTTTGAGTTAAGCTCTGTCAGACCAGCGTACAAGGTGGTACTTTTACCCGAACCTGTCGGACCGGTCACCAAAATAATTCCGTGCGGGCGGCGGATTAGTTCATCAAACTTATGACGTACAGACTCGGTCATACCGAGTTGCTCTAAATCTAAATTACCCGTGTTTTTGTCTAATAGACGCAGTACCACTCGCTCGCCATGGCTAGAAGGCATAGTTGATACACGCACATCAACGGCACGGCCAGCGATACGCAATGATATACGCCCGTCTTGCGGTACGCGTTTCTCGGCAATATCAAGCCGCGCCATAACCTTAATACGTGATACCAATAATGATGACAACTTACGGTTTGGCTTGAGGACTTCTTTTAAAATACCGTCGACTCGGAAGCGCACAACAAGTTGCTTCTCGTAGGTTTCGATATGAATATCTGAGGCTTCTTCTTTGATCGCTTCAGACAAGAGTGCGTTGATTAACTTAATAATCGGCGCATCATCGTCACCTTCTAACAGATCTTCCGTTTGTGGTAACTCTTCAGCAAGAGTGAACAAGTCCATCTCATTACCGATATCTTCCATCATCTGCTGCGCTTCAGATGAGTTCGCCTGATAAGCCTGAGTTAAGCGTGACTCAAAAGCCACATCCTCAAGCTTAATCAGTGGTAACTCTTTACCGCAGTAACGGCGCACCTCAAGTAAAGCGCTCAAGGGAGTACTTGGGGCGTGATATAGCGACAATTCACCGTCATCATCAGCCGCTAATGCCACTTTAAAACGGTGTGCAAAGGCAAATGGCAAACGTTCTTTACTGCTTGAATGGAAGACCAAATCGGCCTCAGCTTCAGAGACGAGTCCAAGCTCATTAGATACTTTTGCTAGCTCTTCATCAGTTTGAATTTGATTCTCACTCATCTGCAGATTCTTTATCTGTCGCGGTTTCAGCATCAGTCTTTACAGCACCGGACTCTTTACTCTCTGAAATGCTCTTCAGCGCTGGATCAGTCTGGCGCATCTTAGTGTCTAAACCTTTACCTTCTTTGTAACGGTTAAGCACTTCATTCACATCTGCTGGTAGATATGCCTCTTGATCCCACTCTTCAAGTATTGGCACATCGGTATTTGGCATTAGGTTAACGCCGCGCTCTTGCTGCTCAAGCTGCAGTGCACGGAAATAGTTATACTTGCGGCCAGCAATGCCTTCCATGGTAATGCCGTCACGAATGATGGTTGGTTTAATAAATACCATTAAGTTGGTTTTTTTCTTGCCGCTAGAAGAAGACTTGAACAGGTGACCAATAATGGGGATGTCACCTAAGAATGGGACTTTTTGTACCGACTCTTGTACTTCTTCCTTAATCAAACCACCTAGTACCACGATTTGACCCGAGTCAGCCATTACCGTCGTCGTTAAACGACGAGTCGCAAAAGTGACATCGACGCCAGTTTTACCGTTAATGCCCGACACTTCCTGCTCAATGGTTAACTTAACCGAGCTACCTTCGTTGATTTGCGGTACGACCTTTAGCTTCACGCCCACTTCTTTACGTTCAACGGTTTGAAATGGGTTGCTGTTACCGTTACTTGAGTTTTGACTACCTGTCAGAATCGGCACTTCATCACCCACGATAAACGAGGCTTCTTGGTTATCTAGCGTAGTAATTGATGGTGTTGCCAATACGTTTGATTTGGTATCACTCGATACGGCTTGAATTAGCGCACCAAAGTCACCCATGGCTACGCCCCACGCCATGCCATTTACCTTACCTAATGCTTGCGCAAGTAAAGTAATATCACCTCGACTATCAGGGTTTTCAGTACAGGTACCGTCATTACAAACCGTTGAGCCTTCTTCACCTTGCGCCTGCCAAATACCGGCTCCAATTTCGCCAATAGTTGGGCCTAAGTTATTAAACTGAGTACCACCGCCAGCTTCCGTGGCCCACTGGATACCAAAGCCAACATCATCACCTTCTCCAACCTCAACGATGATCGCTTCAACCAGTACTTGTGCACGGCGAATATCCAGTTGGTTAATGACGCTTTCAATGGTGCGCATCTGATCTGGCTCGGCGCTGATCACCAAGGCATTGGTGTCATTGTGGGCCATGATGTTAATTTCATTACGACGCTTGCTGCCGCCACCTTGTGGTGCGCCCTTATCATCAACAAGTTGCTCAGCAAAACCGGTTAGTACTTCAACTAAATCTTCCGCCTTGGCATAACGTAGGTAACGCACCTTAGTGTTACCCGTGCTAGCTTGCTCGGCATCCAGCTGTTTAATTAACTTAACCACGCGCTCACGGCTCTTTTCATCACCACTCACAACCACAGCGTTAATACGCTCGTCAGCCACTACTTTTGGCGCCTGACCCGGCATCTGTGCTTGATTAGCCGTTGAACGGTAAAGGGTATCTATGATACGAACGATTTCACCCGCTGAAGCATATTCAAGTTTTACCACCTCAACGGCGGTATCACCTTGCTTATCGACACGACGCACAATTTCAACCAGCTTGTTCACGACAGCCGCACGGCCTGAAAGCATCAATACGTTTGAAGGGTCGTAGTTTACGACGTTACCGCCGCCAGCGTTATCGTTGAGCTGACGCAATAAAGGGGCCAGCTGCTTAGCTTCGGTGTTATAAAGGGCGACGATACGAGTAACCATCTCGTCACCGAGTCCAGGCGCATTATCATCGGCGACGCGGATAGCTGCGGTCTTAGCATCTTTATCTTTAATCACCTTGATGATGTTGTTGTCCATTTCGACAACGGCATAACCATAGACTTGTAATACATTGAGGAAGAATTGGTAATACTGCTCGTCGGTCAGTAGATCGTAACTACGAACGTTAATTTTGCCACGAACGGTGGGGTCGACAATAATCGTTCGATCCAAGTTTTTACCAACTATATTGATAAACTCTTGGATATCTGTGCCTTTAAAGTTAGCCGCATATTGTTCAGACCAAGCTAATTGAGGCGCCAGTAAAGAAGCCCCCATCACCATTCCGGCGATTAGTCTGCGTCTAATCTGCTTATTATTCATTATTATACTTCCCCTAAACCCTTTCGTTGCTGCAAACTAAAATAGTCTTACTGCAAAATTTTATTGTTTTTCCGCTTAGATCACTCTGGCAGACTAAACATTATTTCGACTAACTGACCATCTCGTTCAACCATTAAGGCGACCTCGGTCATCTCAGGCAACTGCGCCATCACTTCTAGCGCCTGCCCCATATCAGTCAGATCGTAACCATTAATTGATTTGGCCAAGTCATTGGCTTTGAAACCCGCTTGCTTAAACAATTCTCTGTCTTTACCTGGGTTGAGACGATAACCACTAAGCTCTCCACCGCTTTTAACAGGGGAAATCGACAAATAATCCGTTATCTTGCCGGGATCGGCCAAAATGGCTTGTCGGGATTCACTTAACTCCGCAGCAACAGCACGGTTTTTACGATTGTCGATAATTGTACCTTTAGAGGCACTCTTGGCTTTTTGTAGCTGCTGATTAGCCGCGCCATTGGTATTATATTCTAGACCATCTAACATCAAGGTCTCATAGCGACCACTGTTAGTAATGATAATGCGATCGGCATACACCTCTTTTAGTGAGGCTGAGGTGCCTTTAATTTTGTCACCTAAGCCGTAGGTATCTTGACTACCACTCGAGGCTATAACCGCTAAGCCTTTCTTTTCGGTGGTCGAGGCCACAACACCAGTCAATTGAATAGATAGCGACGTTTTAGGCGCATCAGTAATAATTTCTTCAACCGGAGCGGCTTTAGGTTGAGCACCTGCTGCATCGGGTTGACCAAAAAGGGAGAGTTTTTGTAAGCCTAGAATGTTAACCTGGCCACTAGCATTACTTGCCACAGGAGTAGGTACCCAGCGCGTAGTAGCGGGGTTATCAGGCACCAATTTCCAAGTAATTTGTGCCAACAAATATAGAGCAATCAATAGCCCTATGCTGAACGCCGCCGTGCTGACTGGTTTTTGTGGTACTCCAGCCGCTTTAGTTAAAAACTTATCTAATAAATCCATATTTAAGTGGACCCTCTGCACAGGCCTCTGTTCTGATTATGATAATTTAGCAAATCCTGACTCATGCTAACCTACACTGCTTTTAGCAACAAGACCATAACTGCAGCAATGTTGGCGATAATTGACCGAATATGCTAACTTTACGCGCCTTAAAAGGGTGTGAAGCCTGCCACTATTTTACCAGCCGGAAAGTAAAGATTTGTATATTCCTGCTGAGCTTGTGAGCTTCCCCCTACTTTAACATAACGGGTTAACCTACTACTGGAGTCGCTCATGAACGACAACGAGCAACAAGCAATTAAAGTAAGGCTTGATAAATGGCTCTGGGCTGCACGCTTTTATAAAACGCGTGCCATCTCAAAAGAGATGATTAATGGTGGTAAAGTGCACTATAACGGCCAACGTACAAAATCGAGCAAATATGCGGAACTTGGCGCCACCATTAGATTACGACAAGGCTATGACGACAAAGAGATTGTCATAGTCAAGTTGTCAGAACACCGTCAGCAAGGGGCAGTAGCACAAACCCTTTATGAAGAAACACCGCAAAGCATAGCAAAACGAGAAACTTATGCTGAGCAGAGACGTTTAAATATTCTTAATAACCCCGCTCCCGATCAGAAGCCGGATAAGAAACAACGTCGCCAGATTATGCGCTTTAAAGAAAGCTAAAAATTGGAAAACGAAATGAACGAACAAATGAACGAACAGATGAACAAAGACACTTTATATCGTTACCTTTTTGATAACGCGAGTGTACGTGGTGAATTGGTACAACTAGAAAGCAGTTACCAAGAGGTACTTGCTGCACACGAATACCCATTAGCGATCCAAAAAGTTTTGGGCGAACTAATGGCTTCGACTTCGTTATTGACTGCTACGCTGAAATTTAGCGGAGATATCAGCATTCAGCTGCAAGGCAATGGGCCGGTATCATTAGCCGTAATTAACGGCAACAATCTACAACAGCTTCGCGGCGTATCACGCTGGGACGGCGAGATACACGACGACGCGAACCTTGAGCAGATGTTTGGTAAAGGTTACATGGTTATCACGCTAACCCCGAGTGACGGCGAGCGTTACCAAGGCGTTGTTGCGCTAGACAAAGAAACCCTAGCGCAATGTTTAGAAGGTTACTTCGAGCAATCTGAGCAGCTACCGACTAAGATCAAACTGTTTGCTGACACAAAACAAGCTGCTGGTATATTCTTGCAAGTATTGCCAACTGACGGCAACCACAATGAAGAGTTTGAGCACCTATCAGTATTAACTGAGACCGTTAAACAAGAAGAGATGTTTACGCTTGAAGCGGAAGAGATATTGCACCGTCTATATCACGAAGAAGAAGTGCATTTATTTGAGCCTGTGGCAGTAACGTTTAAATGTACCTGCTCAAAAGAGCGCAGTGCAAAAGCCATTCGCACCGTAGCAAAAGCAGAGATTGATTCAATTATTGCCGAACAGGGCCAAATTGAAATGGGCTGTGAATACTGTAATAGCAAGTACATCTTCGACTCTATTGATGTTGAAGCCATCTATGCTGATGCACCAAGTAACAATATCACTCAATAAATACCGTTGAGCTTACGCGTTTAAACAACCAATTAAAGGTGCTCTAGGAGCACCTTTTTTATATTCAAAATTAAGTCTAATTCCGTCAATTTCATTTTAACTAGCCTATAGAAATGTCAACAAAAAACACTCCAAAATCACTTTTTGTCATTTTTTTTGATCTAGAGCACACATTCATATCTGCATAAGTTACAATCGCCCATAAATAAAGCTGGCGTAATAGATCAGCACACAATGATAACCTCACAGATGGAGACCTTACCTATGGCGGATGGTTCAAACCGCGAGTACCTTAACCTTTCAACAGGCCAATTAGTCGAACTTGCGTTAGCACGTGGGGAAGGCGAATTGACCGCAAATGGTGCTTTAGTTGCAAAGACTGGCGAACGCTCAGGCCGTTCTCCTAATGACCGCTTTATCGTTAAAGAGCCAAGCTCTGAAGCAGATATCGAATGGGGCCCAGTCAACAAGCCTTTCGAAGCCGATGCTTTTACTGCGCTTTGGAACCGAGTTGCAGATTATCTTGGTGATAAAGACACCTTTGTTTCGAACCTAGAAGTCGGCGCAAGCAAAGAGCACTATCAACCTGTCAGAGTCACCACTCAGTATGCATGGCACCAACTGTTTGCTCGTAACTTATTTATCGTACCTGAAGAGTTTAATGCCGCTGACAAGCCGGTATGGCAGATCATGAATGCACCTGATTTCGAGTGTGTTCCTGAGCGCGATGGTACCCATTCTGATGCCACCGTTATTTTAAATTTTGCCGAACGCAAGGTCCTGCTAGCAGGCCTTAAGTATGCAGGCGAAATGAAAAAATCGATGTTCTCTGTACAGAACTTCCTACTGCCCGCTAAAGGCGTACTGCCGATGCATTGCTCTGCAAACGTTGGCAACGATGGCGATACCACACTGTTTTTCGGTCTATCGGGTACAGGTAAAACGACCCTTTCAGCCGATCCTAAGCGCTTCTTAATCGGTGATGATGAACACGGCTGGGCACCCGGTGGCGTATTCAACATCGAAGGCGGTTGCTACGCAAAGTGTATCGATCTAAGCCAGAAAAATGAGCCTGTTATTTGGGATGCGATTCGTTTCGGTACCGTGCTTGAGAACGTAGTCACCGATGAGAATCGTGTACCTGATTACACTAACTCAACATTGACTGAAAATACCCGTGCAGCATATCCACTGGAGCATATCGCACAGCGCAAGCTGGATAACTGCGGCGCAGAGCCACATGCCGTTGTGTTCTTAACGTGTGATGTATCAGGCGTTCTACCGCCAGTATCTAAGCTAACCAAGGAGCAAGCGGCTTATCACTTCTTGTCGGGTTATACCGCTAAAGTAGGTTCTACTGAGATGGGCTCAACTGCCGCTATTCAGTCAACTTTCTCAACCTGTTTTGGTGCGCCATTCTTCCCGCGCCCAGCAGGTGTTTACGCTGAGCTACTGATGAAGCGTATCGAGTCTTTCGGTAGTCAAGTTTATCTGGTTAACACAGGCTGGACTGGCGGCCCACACGGTATCGGTAAGCGTTTTGACATTCCAACCACTCGCGCCATTGTCGATGCCATCGTGTCTGGTGAGCTAAAAGACGTTGAAACTGAGTACTTAGAGAAACTAAACCTACATGTACCCGTAGCTATTCCTGGCGTAGACAGCAAGCTACTCAACCCGGTCAATACATGGGAAGACAAAGCTAAATATGCTGAGTTCGCGCAACATCTTGCTGAAAGCTTTAAGGCTAACTTCGAGAAGTATCAGGTACCAGACTCAATCAAGAATGCCGGCCCTAACGCTTAAAGCGTAATGGCAAGTACTCTGTGCTAGATGTAAGTGAAAAATGAGCGATAAAGTGATGGTAAGAATGAGCCATTTACGCTCACGTTAAATGTTTAGCCCATAAAATCCCAGCCGATGCTGGGATTTTTTTTGCCCAATCCCCTGCAACATAACTACTTATAAGTTAACTAAAACATCAATTATACCGAGTTCGTTCCGGACTAAACCATGTAAAGCCAAGCAAACTTAAAGTAAAGCCAGCTTGACTTCTCGTAATCAAAGCGCTAGTTTTCAAGTCAAGCAGACTTTACATCAATAACGTTAATACCAACCCAATACACAAGGAACTGTAATTATGAGAATCATCGAAGCGATATGCGCCAAAGGTTTGCCAAAACGCGACCTTAAAAATGCCAATAGAGTGAATCTACTTGCGCTATTTTGGGCACTCACATTAATGATAAGCACCTTGTTAAGTGAGCATGAATTACTCAACAGCGGCTTGTTAATCACCTTAGCATTTTCCATACACACACTTATCGGTATTGCCATGTTGGTATCTTATCGACATTTTCTAGTGCAGCTCGATGAGATGGAGCGCAAGGTTCAGCTCGACGCGTTAGCGTTGTCGGTTGGCGTCGCCATTATTAGCTTTTCCAGCTATTCAATACTAGAAAATAGCGCTATTGTGCCGCCACTCAATGCCGCATACCTGATTGCGTTAATCGCAGTGACCTATATGGTGGGCATAATTAAAGGAAGGATTAATTACCGATGAAAAACCGTCTAAAAGTGCTCAGAGCTGAGCGCGACTGGACTCAGGCGGACTTAGCAGAAAAACTCGAAGTTTCACGTCAGACCATTAACGCCATAGAAAAGGGCAAATATGACCCGAGTTTACCGTTAGCCTTTAAAGTCGCCCGCTTATTTGCAATGCCAATAGAAGCCATCTTTGAGGACGAAACTGAAGTCGTCATAAACTAAAAACACTTTGCTTTATGACAATCCTTAGCTTCATTTACAAAGAATCAATTCGGGCTTGATACCATTATCAAGCCCACCTCTCCCACTAGTCAATATTCCTTGGTATGCTTTAATATTCATCTTCATATTTATCCGTGAATACCCAAGAGTAGTCACTGTTTAAACAGTAGATTTTATCAGCACGGATAACAAAGGATTGATATATGACATTAGGACAACAGATAAAGCAGTGCCGTACGGTACGTGGTTTCAGCCAGCCTGAACTTGCTGAAATGGTTGGGATCGAACAATCTTACCTTTCTAAGTTAGAAAACGATAAGTCCATACCATCGAATGAGGTATTTAGAAGCCTATTAAATGCCTTATCTATCAGTATCAGCGAATTCCTCGAAACGATTGATAGCGACAAACACCGACAACAACTCAATCAAATTCCAGATTTAGAAGCCTTTTTATCTCAGAAAGAGCATCTAAACCTGCGCTCATTACGACGTTTTCTCTACATTGCATCTGCCTTGATAATTCTAGGCATTAGCACTTTTTATGCAGGTTTTAGTAAACAGCTTTTCTCAGAGAAGCAGTATCAATACCAATCTTTAGGAGTGGTATTACCTAGCGAACCATTAGATATCTTTTCCTCCTGGAGGCGCAGTATTGACTCTAGTGCGGCTAATAGTCGTTCAATCATAGAAAATAAAAGCATTGAAATGACGATGCGCAGCGACAGCTTATTTTTACTCACTACAGACCATAAAACCCAAAGTTTTAGTGTCGATGTTGAAGGCGGCAAGCGACTGTATTTTTTAGATAAGGTGTTAACTATCTCAAGACCGATTAACGCTTGGTTACAACTGTTTGGGGTACTATTTTTTACCTCAGGCATTGTGAGCTTTGCCCTTGAAAGAAGATTATATAAGCTACAGTAAATCTAGACTAAACCTAGCTGTTGTACGCCTCAGCAGCTGGGCTTCATCCGCCAAGATTTAATCTATACGCCTCCTCATTGCGCTAAACAGCTACAACCATTATCACTCATGCATATTTAGACACAGTTCCCCTGTTGCACTTGTCATCCATTTGAGGAAAGATAACCGCCTAATAATAATTAAAAACAGATCTTAAGATTGGGTACCCTACCATGCGCTTAACTCCCTTATCAGCTATCGCCTTATTGGCTGTCAGCACGAGTAACTTCAGCCTTGCGGCTAACCAAGCCAGCAGCCACGACCATGCTGCATCTCCTCAATTAGCCACCACCTATATCAACGATGGGATATTGCCACCCATCATGCCTTGGCATGGCGATAGCGAGTCTTTACTCGTGGCGGCAGATGCCGATTGGGCGACACCCTTTGAACAGAATGGTCTTAAAACCAGCCCTAGCTATGACGAAACCTTTGCCTGGTTAGACAAACTCATTAGCCAAAGCGATATGCTGAAAAAAGTCAGCATTGGACAGAGTCCGCAGGGGCGTGAGATCTGGATGATTGTCGCCTCAAAAGAGGGTGCTGATGATGCAGCAAGCTTATCAAGCAACAACAAGCCTACTTTACTGGTGCAGGCAGGGATCCACTCTGGCGAAATTGACGGTAAAGATGCAGGCATGATGTTGCTACGCGATATCGTGTTTAACGGTAAAGCTGAGCTACTCGATAAGGCCAACTTACTCTTTGTGCCTATTTTCAGTGTCGATGGTCACGAACGCTCAAGCGAATACAACCGGGTGAATCAAAGAGGTCCGGTTAATATGGGCTGGCGCACTACAGCGCAAAACTTAAATCTAAATCGAGATTACGCCAAAGCCGACACCCCAGAGATGCAGCATATGCTACGGGCGATCAATATTTGGCAGCCAGACTTGTATATCGACGTCCACGTTACCGACGGCATCGACTACCAATACGATGTGACTTTTGGCTACAACTTAGCCCAAGGACAAAGCCCAGCGATCTACAACTGGCTAGAAAATAGCTACCGCCCCGCCATAGAGTCATCATTGACCGAGCAAGGACATGTGCCTGGACCATTAGTATTTGCGATAGATAATGCAGACATCACCAAAGGCATGTCATTGTGGAACGCTAGCCCACGCTTTTCTAACGGTTATGGTGATGCGCGTCATCTGCCGACTATTTTAATAGAAAATCACAGCTTAAAACCCTTTAAACAACGGGTACTCGGCACCTATGTGTTGCTCGAATCCAGCCTTAAAGCCATTGCCAACGATAGCACCAAGCTGAAATCGGCGATTCAGCAGGACAGGTATCGCTACTCACCTAGAGTCACCTTAACTTGGCAACAGGAGCAGCAAGCACAGGGCTGGGACTTTAAAGGTATTGGCTACACGCTAGAGCAGAGCGCTATTAGTGGTAACGATATCGTGCGCTGGAACGGTGAGCCTAAACTATATGCCAACCTGCCTGTCGTTGGCGGCACGAAAGCCGATATCAAGGTTAACCGCCCTGATGCCTATTACATTCCACCACAGTGGCAAGAGGTTATCGAGCGTTTAAGTGTTCACGGTATTCGCATGACGACACTAAGCAAACCAACAGAACTCACGCTACAACAATATCAATTTGCCGAGCCAAGCTTTGCCAATAATGATTATGAGGGGCGCCAACGTATAAAGGCGGTAGTCTCTAGCCAGGCTATAGACGCCCAGCTACCTGCTGGTACCGTTCGCATCGATACAAAGCAGCCTTTAGGCGATCTCGCTATATTGCTACTTGAGCCACAATCACCCGACTCCCTGTTCCAGTGGGGATTTTTCAATCCGATATTTACTCGTACCGAATATATTGAAAACTATGCCGTAGAACCACTCGCCGCGCAGATGCTAAAGGATGATCCCGCTCTGCAGGCTGAGTTTGATAAGGCACTTAACGACCCTGAGTTTGCCGCAAACCCCAAGGCAAGGTTACGCTGGTTCTATGAGCGAAGCCCATACTTTGATAATCAATACCTTAAGTACCCAGTGCTAAGAGGCCAGTAATTCAGCCGCTCTAGTATTCAAGCATATGAAAACAGCGCCTCTTGGCGCTGTTTTTACTTCAAAAAGCGTGCCTAACACCTTTACCGATAAGGTATTTACCGCCGTTTTTAGCGCTTTTTAGTCGCAGATATCGCGTAGGTTAATGGCAGGCGTTGACCTTTTTGCTCGACAAAATAACGTTGTCGCTGCTCAGAACCTTGAGGCAATTCCACTTCGACCAATTCTTCAGTTAAGCCCTCGAAACAGTTATAGGGGCTAAAGGGGAATTCATCGAACGAGTTAATTTCTAGCCCTGCTTTGATCAGCGCGTTGATCACATCAGACAACGAGTGCGACCAACTCATAAAGGTATGGGTATCGTCATTAGCGTTCTCGGTATAGGTCACTTCATCTTCTACATCGGGCGCATCTTGATGAAAATAGCTATAGCCCTCAAACACTGCCTGCGCTGGGTGGAACTCCACCATATAAAACTGGCCACCAGCCACCAACTTGCTCGCTATTATTTGCGCCCACTTATCGAGATCCGGTAGCCATACAATTGCACCATATGATGTAAAAACCAGATCAAACTGTTGGCTTATGCTTTCAGCCACGCTATACACATCACTACAAATAAACTGCGCGTTTAGCTTAGTCTGCTCAGCGAGTGACTGCGCTTGAGTAATCGCGGCGGGCGATAGATCGACACCGGTAACATTGGCGCCCATGCGTGCCCACGACAAGGTATCTAGGCCAAAGTGACATTGAAGATGCAGTAGATTTTTACCTTTCACCTCTAAATTAGCCAGCTCTATCTCTTGCAGTGAACTCTTACCCGCAAGAAAACCTGCGACATCATAAAACGCTGAAGTAACGTGGGTCTGTACACGCCTATCCCAACCTTGCTGGTTAACTGATAAATAATCCATTTCTGTTTCCCTACATGATTTTATATTCTAGATTCTAGGCTCGTGTATTAGCAGGCCCTAGGTTCGAGTGCCACTTGCATTAATAACTGCTCATCTTGATATTGACTCCACAAGACGCCGTGAACTCGTCCATGAGGGCTTAACCGCTGCATCCATGCTGCAGATACTTGCTCCCTAAATACCAAACTGATCTTCATTAGAGTGCTGCCATTGACCCTATATTTAATGCAGCGGGTACAGTTCTAGGTTCTAGGTTCTAGGTTCTAGGTTCTAGGTTCTAGGTTCTTCACTATTGTTAACCAAGCGTTTGAGTAAATTCACTAATAATTAGCTTTTTACTCTCAGTGTATAAGTAAATTCACCACCCAAAACCCAACAACATAAAGATAACATAACCAAAACAATTAGATACTGTACTGGCACGTTTTCTGCTTATTCACTGCTAGACAACATTACCAAGCAGCTTAGTAAAAGCTGAACTTAGATCTTAAGATCTGAATAATAAAAGGAAGTTAATCCCATGAAATCAACCTCGACTCTGCTTGCCACCGTTATTGCTATTTCTCTTTCTGGTTGCATCATCAATGTTAACGGCGCTAGCGCAGGGCCACTAAACCACCAAAAGAAACAACTTCAAATTGATGCCACGCAGATTGATACCTTGGTCGCTGAAACGGGCGCTGGCGATCTCAACATCCAAGGGGTCGAAGGCCTAACACAAATTATGGTTAGCGCAGATATCTACAGCTATGGCGATATAGAAAGCAACCTCAGTCTCGAACAAAATGGCACTAAGGTCACTCTGATTGCAAACTTCGATAGCAGCATTAACTTTCAGCGCTCCCCCTATATCGACCTTACGATTCAAGTTCCTAGCAGCATGATGCTAGACATTGATGATAGCTCGGGTGATATCGAAATCAAGAATGTCTCTGCAAATATCAAAGTAGATGATGGCTCTGGCGATATGTGGATAAAGGGCGGTAAAGACCTTGATATTCAAGATGGTTCCGGCTCTGTTGATATCAGTAACACCACTGGCAAGCTCACCTTAGAAGACGGCTCGGGTTCTATAACGTTATCTGATATTGGCGGCGATACCCATATCGATGATGGTTCAGGTGACTTAAGCGTGCACAACGTTAACGGCCGCGTAGTGATTGATGACGGTTCGGGTGATATCGATGTCGACAATACCCTAGGTTTAAGCATTATCGAATCTGGCTCTGGCGATCTTAGCGTTGATAACATCAACGGCGCTGTCAGCATGCACTAATACCTATCCATATAAAGATACCTCTACGTATTAAGCACTTCGATAGAGGCAATACCTTCCCGGCGCAGGCACTGCGATCTGCTAGACAGATTTAGCCTTACTGTTTAGCAGATCCCAGTGCCCTGCCCACCTAATGACATAATCAAAGGAATTGATTGATGAACAAACTAAAACAGCTTTGGAAAAATAACCGTCAGTTAGTGATTTTCATTGTGTTAATGTCTGTTTTTAGAAGTGCTGTCGCAGACTGGTACTCAGTGCCCACAGGATCGATGCAGCCCACCATCAAAGAAGGTGACCGTATTGTGGTGGATAAAATGGCCTATGATTTACGCTTGCCCTTTACTCAAATCTCATTAGCCACAATAGGCGAGCCAGAGCGTGGTGACATCGTTGTGTTTGAATCAACCGCTGCCAATAAACGCTTAATCAAACGCGTTATCGGCCTACCCGGTGACGCGGTAAGTTTGCGCAACGAAGTGCTATATATTAATGACGAAGCATTAGCTTATTCAGTGGTATCTGAAAACCATCAAGAGTTAATTGCCAAAGAAGACCTCAACGGCTTATCCCATAACATCCGGATTGAAAAGGATGCCAGCGACCAGTTAAGTAGCTTAGAAACGGTAACGGTACCCGAAGGGCATTATATGGTGATGGGCGATAACCGCCGTAACAGCGCCGATTCACGGGTATATGGCTTTGTACCCAGAAGCGAACTTAAAGGTAAGGCGACTAGCGTGGTATTTTCACTGGATTATGAAGACCACTATATTCCTCGTGAAGACCGATTTTTTACTGGCCTTTATACCGAGTAAACAAAGCTAACCTAGCCAGCGAATGGCGTAACTTCTGAGTGGTTACTCTGTAAGTCGTTACGCCATAAATCCTTAACCTACTGTGTCAATCAAGGCCAGCTTCTTCGCTCTTGGCCACTTCTTTAACGCTATCTCTCGCTTAAGCGCATCGGAGTGGCTGCCCACAGTTTCAAAGTAAGCTAGAGTCAGCGGCCCTTTTCCTCGAAGAAACTTAGCCGACTTAGCACTGCCGCTCTGATGCTCGCTAAAGCGGCGTGCCACATCTGTGGTCACGCCCGTATAGAGCTGGCCCTTGGCGCAACGCACCATATACAAATACCACAGCTGCGGTTTGGCCTTTTTAGGCTCTGTACCGTCTGGCATATGGATAGCTTCAGCCATTAACGACTAGTATCCTCTGCCATTTCGCCTTGTTGAGTCGCCTTACCATCTAATCCTAGCAAACCGATAAAGAAGGCATACTCTTTAGCCGTATCCTCATACTGGCGATAGCGGCCACTCTTGCCACCGTGCCCTGCTTCCATATCGGTATCGAACAGCAACATATTAGCGTCTGTCTTCACCTCACGTAGCTTGGCTACCCACTTTGCAGGCTCAAAGTACTGTACTTGTGAGTCATGTAACCCTGTTGTCACTAGCAGATGCGGGTAGGCTTGCGCGCTAATATTGTCGTAAGGGGCATAGCTGAGCATATAGTCAAAATAGACTTTCTCATTCGGGTTACCCCACTCATCATATTCATTGGTGGTGAGCGGAATCGACTCATCAAGCATGGTGGTCACCACATCGACAAACGGCACATGGGCCGCCACGGCAAAGTAACGCTCCGGTGCCTGATTGATCACGCCACCCATAAGCAGACCACCCGCACTGCCACCAGCAGCAACCACTTTATCTTTTGCGCCGTAACCTTGCTCGGTCAGTGCCTTAGTCACATCGACAAAATCATTAAAGCTATTTTGCTTATTGAGCATTCTGCCGTCGTCATACCAGGCTCTGCCAAGCATTTCTGAACCTCGTACGTGGGCGATAGCATAAACCACACCACGGTCGAGCAAGCTTAGCGCTGATGAGCTAAAGTCTGGCTCTACCGTATAACCGTAGGATCCGTAGCCATACTGATACAGTGGGTTAGTACCATCTTTATTAAACTTATCTTTGCGATACACTAAGGTTACTGGCACCTCTTTACCGTCACGAGCCTCGATAAAAAGCCGCTCAGCCTGATAGTCATCGGCATCAAACTCACCCAGCACTTTTTCTTGCTTAAGCAGTTGGCGCTCATTTGGCTGAGTTAACGCATACTCATACACAGATTCAGGCGTGGTCGGGCTTGAATAGTATATTCGCAGCTTGTCGCTCTGCTGACTGGCATTAACATCGAAGCCGACAACATAAGCGGGATCGTTAAAGGCTAATTCAAACTCGGCTTGGTCATTAAACGGATACACGCGAATATGGCTAATGCCTCGCTCGCGTGTTTGCACCACCATGTAGTCACTAAGCAGCAATACATCTTCTATGCGGGAGTTTAAGTCATGGGCTATCACATCTTGCCACGCACTCTTATCTGCAGCCTGGCTAATCGCCACCTTCATCAAGCGAAAGTTGCTTGCCTGCCAGTTCGTCAGAATGTAATAGCTGTCGCCTAACTTAGATACCGAATACTCATGACCCTCTTCTCGCGGCAATACTGGCGCAAATTGTGTGAGTGGCTGACTGGCATCTAACATGCTCACTTCACTGGTAACGGTACTTTCGGCATGTAACACAATCACTGACTCATCGAGAGACTTACCTAAGCTGATGTAGAAAGTATCATCCTGCTCTTCATACACTAAGACATCATCAGCCTGACTGGTACCGAGTTTATGACGGAACACCTGATAGCCAAGTAGCGTTTGTGGGTCTTTGGCAATATAGAACAGGTGCTGATTGTCGTTTGCCCACACCACAGCGCCATCGGTGCCCTCAAGCTTATCGGCCATCAATTCGCCAGTGATGAGATCTTTAAAGTACAAGCTGTAGATACGACGGCTTAATAGGTCTTCAGCAAATACCAGCTTGGTTTCATCTGGGCTCACCGATACGCCGCCCAAGCCATAAAAGTCTTTGCTCTCGGCGCGAAGATTCACATCTAATAAGATTTGCTCTTGCTGGCTGTCTAACGCTGTTTTACGCGCAATAACCGGGTATTCAAACCCTTGCTTGTAATAGCGGTAATACCAATGGTTATGCCAGAAGTACGGCACACTCGACTCATCCTTATCGAGTCGCCCCACCAGCTCATCAAACAAACGCTGCTTAAGTCCGTCAAAGGGCTTGAACTGCTCTTTGGTATAGCTGTTTTCAGCATTTAGATGCGCGATCACCTTGGCATCTTTACGCTCATCGTCTCGCATCCAGTAATAGTCATCGACGCGAGTGACGCCATGCAGCGTCATTGTGTGGGGTACTTTGTCAGCTTTAGGAGCTTCAACAGGTTTTTTTGAGGTCATATTATTACATCCAAATAGCAATATAGCGCTAAGTGTGAGAGCTGAAATCAATTTCATCTAACGCATCCTTGTGCATTCTCAATCGGTATTATTTGTGTCTTTTGCTGGAAATCCGCTAGTTTTTTGCGCTATCTCGCCATTTTTGCGGCCCAGCTTGTCATTTTACATAAATAGGGGCAACATAACGCCACTTGGCTAATTTGTTAATCAATTCATTAATCATTAGCCAAGAATAATTCTCAGGGCGGGGTGAAACTCCCCACCGGCGGTAAGTTGTGCTGTGAGTATAAATCGCAGTATAAAAGCCCGCGAGCGCCTAGTTTAGGCTATTTAATATCAATAAAAATAGCGCAAAGATTAACTAGGGTCAGCAGATCTGGTAAACAGACTTTACCTATGACGCCTGTCATCGATGAGGTTGCACCTACTCCAGAGCCGACGGTAATGAGTACTGATTAACGATATTCAGTACACTGAGTCCGGATGAAAGAGAATATAAGAATAAGCGAGTGATCCGTTAAGCCTTACAGGCTTTGTGGCGCACTTCGCGCAGCTCTTATTATGCACATCAACTAATGTCGATATTTTGGCTTAGGCTATGTGCCATTTTCTGTACGCCCTGATTCTGGCCAACCCAATGTCGTATTTTAAGGATGTTATCCATGAATCAGTCTTTACTTGCCCCTTATGGCAATGCAATCGAACGTGTAAATGCAGCACTAACCGCACTACGCCAAGGCAAAGGTGTGTTAGTTGTTGATGATGAAGATCGTGAAAACGAAGGCGATCTTATTTACTCGGCGGAAACTCTTACCAATGAACAGATGGCACTGCTTATTCGCGAATGCAGCGGTATCGTTTGTCTCTGCCTAACCGATGAACGTATCGAGCAGTTACAACTCCCTCCAATGGTGAGTGACAACAATAGCCAATATGGCACCGCGTTTACCGTGAGTATCGAGGCTAAAGAAGGCGTGACCACGGGGGTTTCAGCCGCTGACCGTGTCACCACTATCAAAGCAGCGATTGCCGATAACGCTAAGCCTGATGACTTAGCACGCCCAGGTCATGTTTACCCTCTACGTGCTCGCCCAGGTGGAGTATTAGAGCGCCGCGGTCATACCGAAGGCACGGTTGATCTGATGAAGCTTGCAGGCCTTAAGCCTTATGGCGTGCTGTGTGAAGTCACACTTGTCGATGGCACTATGGCTCGTCTGCCTGAAATCATTGAGTTTGGTCAGCAACACGATATGCCGGTACTGACTATCGAAGATATTGTGGCCTACCGTAATACTCAATAATACCCTAGCGCATTAATACAAATACGCTAACATAAATGCACGCATACAAACGCATTAATACCAGCGCATTAATCCAGGCAGTCACCTAATAAGTGGCTGTCTTTATAAGAGTTAATCGTCATCAAGAAGCATTATGTATATTAAATACATAATCAAACTCATTGATTAGTGACACCTTTAAGCTAATCTACTAAATTCGTGACCTAGATTAGACTTTACTTGATTTACTGAGCAGCCTTTTATTTCTCTGGTTATTATCTAGCGCTCGCTTTTATTTTCATTTTACATTACGCCCCAACAGAGCCGGAATGTTGTCCTACGGAGGATCTGCGCCGAATGCTACCCGTATTAAGTCGATTGAGCTTAAAACAGAAGCTATTTCTATCAGCCTCTTTACCCATGTTTATCTTGGTATTGCTCGCGATTGTGAGTGCAACAACACTCATCAAGCAGTATCAGCACGCTTCAGCCAATGTTCTCACCACCAAAGTGACCTTAGGCATAGAGAATGTCATCTATGAGCTACAAAAAGAACGGGGACTCTCAGCTGGGTATCTTAGTAGCAATGGGCACTTGTTTAAGGATGAATTACAGCAACAATGGCTCATTACTGACAGGGCGTTTCAAACATTCATTTTCAACTCGGCTCTTACAGAAACCATCAATACCGTCAAAAACGATAGTGTGCTGTTTGATGCACTTAAAGAGCAGATCAGTAAAGCCAGTATAGAGCTGCAACAATTAAGCACAGCTCGACAAAACATTAGCGAATTGAAAACTCCCGAATCCTTCGATTTCTATTCAAAACTCACTCAAAAGCTCATCAACATCATCTCTCAGTTACGCTTTAAGAGTGACAACTCTTATCAAGTACTGGTGCAGTCTGATTTGATTAGTATGCTCAAGATCCAAGAGCTCTCAGGCCAAGAGCGCGGCCTAATCAATAAACTCCTTTCTGCGCCATATATCGACCCCGCAGCATTTAAAGCGATAGCCCAGGTAAGAAATCAACTCGATAACGCCATTACCAATGCTTTCTCGACCATGACGCCAGATAACCGCATTAAGTTTAATGAGCTAATCAACAGTCAAGAACAGCAGCTCATCTCCAATTATCGCAAGCAGCTACAACAACAGATAGACTTGGTAGAACAAGCAGGCTTTATTAGTGATCTTGTCGGGTATGATGGCCTTAACTATAACTTTAATGGCTACCTCACGACGTTAGATCCTGCTTATCTTTCCAGCTTCAAACAAAATCACCTTGCCCTAAAAGCCACGTTTGAGCAGATCATAAGTAATAATAATCTGACGCCAAAGCAACAAGAGCTGATCCAATCATTGGAGCTAACGGCACAGCGATATCAAGAATATGTTAGCCAGACCGAGTCAACTCAACACCCAACCACTACAACACTTGAGCTGCTTACTCAAGATATTGCCTTACACGACAGCTTGTACTTGCTACAACACCAAGCTCCACTGATTAGCAGTGAAGATTGGTGGACTGCTACCACTGCAGGCATTGATAGCCTTCACCAGATTAATACCCAACTCACTGAAAAAATTGCTCGCCAAAACGAAATAGAGAAACAGCAGATCCTCTCTTTGCTCTATATTAGCTTTTTTGCAGGTCTACTCTTCTTCTACCTCGTGTATTTACTGAGTAGAAGTATCGCCAATAACCTTATCGACTCAGTCACCGGCATAGTGAATGATGTCGAGCAGCTCGCAAAAGACCCTAGCCTAGAGCTTGATTTGACCGTAAAGGGCCATGATGAGTTAGCGCAAATTTCAGTCGCGGTAAACCAGATGGTTTCCGAACGAATGAAGTCAAAACGGGCACTACACCAAGCCTCTGCCGTATTCAGACATTCAGCAGAAGGCATCATTGTTACCGACGCGAATAATCTTATTGAGCTGGTAAACCCTGCATTCACCAAGATCACTGGCTATACCCTTGACGATGTAAAAGGCAAAAATCCTAGCGTATTAAGCTCAGCTCATCACAATAGCCATTTTTACTCAGGCTTGTGGCACGCTTTATCAGATAGAAATAGCTGGGAAGGTGAGATCTGGAACAAGCGCAAAGATGGCAAAATCTACCCTGAATACCTTAAAATCACTGCGGTAAAGAATAGCCAGAATGAAACCATTCAACATATTGGCCTATTTTTAGATATCAGTAACAATAAGCAATATGAGCAGGACCTTTGGTATAAAACGAATTACGACTCTTTGACTAAATTGCCAAATAGGCATCTATTCTCATTACGCCTACAACAAGCGATTGATAGTGCTCAGCAGGAAAACAATCAGGTCGCCCTCTTCTTTATTGGTCTCGACCGCTTCAAGTTTATCAATGAGCTTCATGGGCATACTGCCGGTAATAAAATCCTCAAGCAGTCAGCAACACGTCTCGAATCTGTGCTGGGACCTGATGACACCATAGCCCGTATCGGTGGTGATGAATTTGTGATTATCGCGCCGCAAACAAGCAGCACCAGCAGCACTGAAGTACAGGCTCAAAAGCTTAGTGATGCGTTATCTAAACCCTTTATATTAGATGGCAAAGAAACCAATATCTCATCCAGCTTCGGCGTCGCCTTTTATCCAGAAGATGGCCAAGATATAGAGATGCTTCTACGTAATGCTGAAACGGCTATGTATCAAGCCAAGCGTGATGGCCGTGCGCATTTTCAATATTTTTCTCCTGAGATGAATGTTGAAATGTTAGCGCGGATGCATTTGGAGCAGAGGCTACGTAAAGCGGTAAAGCTTAACGAGTTCTTCTTGGAGTACCAACCCGTTATTGACATGTGCAGCGGAAAAACAACCAGCGTAGAAGCCTTGATCCGCTGGCAAGATCCCGATTACGGCATTATTTCTCCCAGCACGTTTATTCCGATTGCCGAAGAAACCGGATTGATTGAACCTTTGGGTGAATGGATCATACACCAAGCACTTTCCGATCTTGCCCAGCTGCATGCTCAGGGCTTACACATCAATATGGCCATCAATGTCTCTGCCCGCCAATGCATCAACTCAAAAGAGTTGAGTTTGTATGACCTACTCAAGCAGGCGCTAGCAGAACATGCTATCTCAGCTAAGAACGTCCATATTGAGATCACTGAGAGCATGTTAATTGAGGACAAACCGCATTGTTTGCAAATCTTAGAATCGATAAGGCAGCTTGGTGTTGATATCTACCTCGACGATTTTGGCACAGGCTATTCCGCCCTTAGTTATCTGACACAATGCCCTATTTCTGTTATTAAAATAGATAAAAGCTTTATTGATAACGTGTTGAGCAATCAATCTGATGCAAAGTTGATTACCGCGATAGTGATGATGGCACAAAGTTTGGAATTGCCACTGGTGGCAGAAGGAATTGAAACTGTCGAGCAGTGGCATTTTTTACGCGATTTAGGCTGTGACTACGCTCAAGGGTACTTGATGTCTAAACCGCTGACGAAAGCCGACTTGGTTGTTTTTTTACAGCAAGCTAGGCCTTTCCAGTATCTGAGTCTCAACACCGAACTGGCCCCAATCAGTATAAGCAAGTGATCCACCCCGGGCGCTTTTTTAGCTAACAGGCTAGCGAGGTCAAGAAGGATGGATACAGGAATGTTGGCGATTTTGTGTAAGCGATTCAACACTGAAGTCTGAAATATTGTTACGCATACAAAAAAGAGCAGCTAAGCTGCTCTTTTTATTTGTTTTTTAACTATGACTCACACAGCTGTGCTAGTCATTACACTTGCTGATTCTTCAACAGCCATTTGTGCCAAGTCTTTATCAACAAAGAATAGCGCCTTACCGTCTTCACCGATTAAGCGGATCTTATCGACGATAGACTTAAATAATTTCTCTTCTTCATGCTGCTCTGACACATACCACTGCAGGAAGTTAAACGTAGAGTAATCTTGGTTAGTAAATGCTGCGTGAGCGAGTTCGTTGATCTTTTTAGTGATCAATTGCTCATGCTCATAAGTATATTCAAACAAAGCAAGCAGCGACGGAAACTCAGCCTGTGGCGCTTCGATAGTGCCTAGCAATGGCATACCACCAGTTTCGCTCACATAAGTGAATAAACGGTGCATGTGCCCCATCTCTTCATTTGCATGAACACGCATAAATTTAGCCGCTCCTTCAAAGCCTTTATCTTCACACCATGCACTCATCTGCAAGTAAAGGTTTGAGGAGAAGAACTCCATATTGATCTGGTCATTTAACTGGTCAATCATCTTCTGGGCCAACATATCAATTCCTTAGGGCTTTCGATTTATGGCGCTCATTGTTATCAAGCTAACAACTAATTGCAATAAAATTTACTTAAGTGTTTGTTAATTAAATAATAATGGTTTTCATTTACAGGGTTTTAAGCTACCTTACTTGCGATTGTTTTTAACAAAAAACCGAGTTAAATCAGGCCTAAGCCTTCAATTTCAACTCAAAGCAATAAAATCACAATTATTATTATTAATTGTGATTCTATTTTGACTGTGTTTAAAAACTGCCGCGCAGATCATAGCCATCTACATTCACCGTGGCATAATGCACTATATTCGTTTTTACTTAACGTTCCGATTCACGTCTCAAGGATAGATAGATGCAAACTCATGCAGATCCATGTTCGCAACCTAGCCTAATGCATCCCGATCAGGCTATCGTTAAATTACTAGAACAAGTAAAACCCATCACAGACTCAGAAGTCGTGACATTGCCACAGTCATTAGGTCGAGTGCTGGCTGAAGATCTTGCCTCACACATAGATCTTCCTCCTTTCGATAACTCGGCAATGGACGGCTACGCCTTCAATTTTGCCGATCTAAGTGCCGATAAGCCGCTTAAATTAATTGGCCAATCTTTCGCGGGTCACCCCTTTACAGGCGAGTGCATTCAAGGCGGTTGTATTCGAATCATGACGGGCGCACCAGTGCCAAGTGGATACGATACGGTGCAGATGCAAGAAAAGGTAACAGCCAATGGCGAACAAATTACCATTGCAGCCCCTAAAGAAAAGGGAGCCAACGTACGTTACCGTGGAGAAGAACTCACAAGCGGTACTAAAGTACTGACTGCAGGCACCTTAATCGGCGCAGCAGAGATGGGTGTATTAGCCACCATAGGTGCAAGCCAGCTACGCGTTAAGCGTATCGTTAAAGTCGCATTTTTCTCTACAGGTGATGAACTTCGCCCTGTTGGTAGCGAATTGGGCCCAGGCCAAATCTACGACTCTAACCGTTATAGCATCCAAGGCCTACTTAGCCGCGGTAATATCGAGTGGATCGATTTAGGCGTTATTGAAGATGACAAAGAAGCGATTCGACAAGCCTTTAAAAGCGCATCAAACCGCGCTGATATGGTACTGACTTCAGGCGGCGTGTCAGTGGGTGATGCCGACTACACCAAACAAGTTCTAGATGAAGAAGGTCAAATCACCTTCTGGAAGCTAGCGATTAAGCCAGGAAAACCATTTGCTTTTGGCCACTTAGGTAATGCGGTTTTCTGTGGTTTACCCGGTAACCCAGTGTCTTCAATGGTAACCTTCTACAAATTGGTTTGGCCGTTACTGACTAAGATGCAAGGCTTACCTCAAGTTAAGCCTGTCACTCTACAGGCTAAGTTAACAGGCGAGATCCGTAAAGCACCCGGTCGAGTGGAATATCAGCGCGCAATCTTAAGCTATAACGCACAAGGCGAAGCCGAAGTGGCTTTAACGGGCGGCCAAGGCTCAGGCATGCTGACATCTATGACCCTAGCAAACTGCTTTATTATTTTAGAGCAAGATTGTGATGGCCTAAGTGACGGTACGCAAGTCACTGTAGAACCTTTTAATAGCGTGCTTTGCTAAACCTAGCACACTAAAACGCAGTAAATTTCACTTAGCCAATAAAAGCTCAGCTTAAGAGATCGCATTAATGTCTACCGAACAACCTGCAACAGACGAAATACTGTCTGATGCCGAGATTTTACGTTATAGCCGCCAAATATCGATAAAGTCGATGGACTTTGACGGTCAAGAAAAGCTCAAGCAAGCAAAAGTACTTATCATAGGTGCTGGCGGCTTAGGCTGTGCTGCCAGTCAGTATTTGGCGGTAGCTGGCGCAGGCTCGATGACCTTAGTGGATTTCGATACCGTTGAGATCTCGAACCTACAAAGACAAGTCCTGCATCAAGATAACAATGTTGGCCAAGCTAAAGTGGACTCAGCCAAGCAAAGTTTACTGGCACTTAATCCACATATTCAGATAGACACGATAAATGCAGTGCTAGATGACCATGAAATTGACGCCTTGGTTGCACAACATTCTATTGTGATGGATTGTACCGATAATGTGGCGGTGCGTGAACAGCTAAACCAAAGCTGCTTTACCCATAAAGTCCCCCTTATCTCGGCCGCCGCTATTCGCATGGAAGGCATGGTTACCGTATTTGATTACCATGCCGATACCCCATGCTACCACTGCTTTAGCCAGCTATTCGGTGAGCAGCAGCTCAGCTGTGTCGAGTCAGGGATCCTAGCGCCCGTAGTCGGCATGATTGGCTGTTTACAAGCTGTCGAAGCGATCAAGGTCATCGCCAATATGGGGCAGACATTAGCGGGTCGCATTTTGATGATCGATGCCATGACGATGGAGTTTCGTGAAATGAAACTGCCGAAACAAAGTAACTGCAGAGTCTGCAGCTAGTTCCTGCTACAAGTCAAAGAAGCTGTTTAAAGACTAAACAGTTTCTTTGTTTATTTATCTGCTTATATTCACTCTCATTTCAGTAAACCTTTACTATTCTTATCATTGAAATGCTCCTTTACGCTTAGTGAATGAAGAGTATAGTTATTCTACGTATAAACTCTGTGGAGAATGATTAGATATGAAAAAGCCCCTAATAATGAGTTTAATGATTACAACAGCTATGCTATTAAGCGCTTGTAATCCAAAAGAACCGGAGCCAGAACTTAGCCAAAAAGATGCAACTACACTCGCCAATCCAGCATCTATGTTTTGTATTTCACTCGGTGGCTATATCGTCATAGAAAATAACGACAACGGACAAGTTGGCTACTGTAATCTACCCGATGGCAAGCGCGTGGAAGAATGGACCCTTTATCGTGATTCAACCAAGCAAAGCCTAACTAAAACTAAACCGCAGCTAGCCAACCCGGCTAGCGAAAACTGTACAGCACAAGGTGGCAAAGTAGATTTAGCAACTAGCATCTGCACCTTAGCTAACGGTGAAGAAGTCGAGCAGTGGACCTTATTTCGTCGCGACAACGAACAAGCGGCAGACTCTAGCAGTGCCCCCAACCCTGCATCAGAGTTTTGTATATCGCAACAAGGTAAGCTCAACATAGCCACCGGCATGTGCACCTTACCCAGCGGTAAACAAATTGAACAGTGGCAACTGTATCGTCAAAATCATGAGCAAGCTGTTGAAACGACATACATCCCCAACCCTGCAACAGAATACTGTTTATCACTAAATGGGGAGGTTGACCCAATGTCAGGGGTCTGTTCTCTACCTAACGGTGAGAAAATTGAACAATGGTCATTGTTCAGCAAGCACCAAAAACAATCTAAAAGTGAAGCAGGGATCTTAGACGCCCCTAATCCTGCGGCAGAATACTGTTTATCACTCGAGGGGAAACTGGATTTAGCAACAGGGTTCTGCACTTTGCCAAGTGGCGAAAAAGTCGAACAATGGGCTCTTTATCATCGAGACCATAAAACGATAGACTAGGGTAATATTGCTCTCTTAATACCAATACTGATCCCGACTAAATCCGTCATGTATTATGGCTGATTTAGTCGGCAGAATGAGCGGTAGCCATCAATAAGCCTTTCTCCAACCATATCGACACAGCGACCCCCCTAACCAAGACTTCTATTGGCTGTTCGCCAGCCTCTAATCTTGGAATATCACCGTGGCGCAACGGATCATACAGCACCTCATACAGGGTGAAGGCTTGCCCTTTATTGGTAAATCTTAGCTGAGCGGCAGCCTCCCCCAAAATAGAGCAATAGCGACCACCTAACATCTGATGACTCGCTGCAAAGCGACTGGAGTTGACGATAATAAAATCCAGCTCAGTAAAGTAACCTCTCAATTCTGGTAGCTGGCCTGTTTCTACCTCAAGAGGTTTCATTTTGATATGGTTTTTAGCCACTTCATCGGCAATCTTCCAGCTTATGCTGTTAACTGCAATCGGTGAGTCAAGGCTCCCTTCACTTTGTTGCCAATGAATATAGGGAGACAACTGCAACCCCAGTGCTAGCAGCAATGCGCTCGCGGCAATCGCGAGTATCATTTTAACGAAAGGTTTACCTTGTTGGCTTTGGTTTTTGCTTTCGCAAGCACTTGAAGTAGCCCTTTCCTGCTCGCCATAAGACTCTCGCGTGGTATCGGTTCCAACACCCGTCAACATACACTCTATGTTAGCAAGAGCTTGTTCGCTTAGCGTTTGGCTTTCAATATACTCCTTGCATAAAGCTTTAAAGCGAGTCTCGGCGGCATCTGTTTTGTTGGTCATCTTTATTGCCCCCCTATGGTTTTGAGCGAATTATCCTGTGCAATATCGGCTGATTTCAATTTAATCCGATGTAAACGAGATAATATGGTGCCACGAGGCTGGCCTAAATCTTTGGCTATTTCAGCAGTGCTATACCCCTCAATGGCCCATAGGTAGAGCACTTCCCTTTCTGCAGCATTAAGTTGTTTAAACAAATATTCGATCAAGTTATGCTGGACTTGAAGCTCTTCTAAACAAGATTCATCGAGTAATGCCGGTGCATTATCTTCTAGGGGTTCAAAATCAATTCGCTTTAACCTACGGCAATCATCAATAAACTGATTGCGAATAATGGTTCTTAAATAAGCGCTTAAATACTCGGGCTTGGTCGTACTTTTTAACCAACTTTCCATGGCCGTTTGCAGCAAATCTTCAGCTAAAGTACTATTTGCCGTTAAACAATAGCAATATCGATAGAGACTTTGCAGAAGCTCCCTATCCATCAGCACCACTCCCTTCGACTGCTGACAACTTAAAGCCGCAAACCCACTGCCGCTCGATCAAAGCCGCTAACAAGCTAAGATCTACCGCTGAATCGGTTATCTCAGCTAAAGTGTGCTCAGAACTAATCGCTTGTAATAACGCCATCTCGGCTTGTTCTACGCAGCGATATTGAGCTTTATAATGCTGGCGATAAATAACCAAATGATAAGGAGTAGGCTGCTCATTAGAAGCGACCTGAACAGATTCAGGTACTGAGCGCTCGTTTGGTACTTGGTACTTACTCCACACTTGTTGCACCGGATAATGACAAGAAAGTAACGCTACGTCAGGACTCAATAACAAAATAACTTGTAACTGCAGGGCCTCGTTGAGTGAGCCTAAAGCGGTTAAATCATGATGTGGACGCCGTAAAAAATCGCCTCTATCCATTGCATAGTAGCTTTGATTCAATAGCCACTCTAACTGCGCCAACTCAGATAAATAACTAAGATCAATAAAAGCTTCATAGTTTGCTGTCTCCTTAGCTAACCAAGTTGAGAAGTGACAGCCATAGTGATTTAAGTTCAAATCGTTAAGTGGATAACACTGGCAGTAACTTTTAACCAATTGTGTAAAACAGGCTTCCCCCACCACGGTTTGGCATACGGGAAACACCGACTGCAACGCTGCCAATAACGCTTGAAAAGCATTGTTATGATAGATGCTGAGCCTTGCTTGTTCATCTTGATTCACTAACGCAGTCAGTTCGGCTGCATCACCTTGAGGCGCGAGTGCCTTTATAAAAGCCGATTGCCAATCTGCTAAGCGCATCGTTCGTCACCCACAGCATCACTTGCACCAACAATTGGCGCAGTTCGCAATATCTCGGCCGCAATGCGCTGATCTTGCAGCAAACGTTGCAAGCTAGGGATCTCGCTATCCCACTCAATCATGCTGGGGATAGGCCCGTGTTGCTGAATGTATGCTCTGAACGCCGCCCACACACTCGGAGCGACAGGATGGTTATGGGCATCTAACAGGTAATCGCCCTTATCATGAAAACCTGCAAGATGGATCTGCTTGACTCGCTCAACAGGCATTGCGTCCATAAATGACTGCATTGACTGATTGAGATTAGTACTGGTCACAAAGGCATTATTAATATCGAGTAACAGATAACAATCTGCTTCCTCTGCAATAGCAGCGATAAACTCCCCCTCACTTAATTCGTTATGACGACAACTCATGTAAGTAGACACATTTTCTAGCAAGATCCTTTCACCCAGAAAATCTTGGGTTTGTTAGATCCGCTGGCTAATGTGCATCACAGCTTCTTGGGTGTAGGGGAGTGGCAACAGATCTGCAACCTTAAAGTCTTCATTGCCTGAAAAGCTGGCATGCTCCGAATACCAATGCGCACCGGTTTGCTGCTTGAGATGTTTGATTTGCTGTAGATAGTCGAAATTAAGCGGATTCGCGCCACCTAAGGATAAGCCTACGCTATGCAACACTAACGGGAAACGTTCGCTAACCTCATGTAGCAGGTATTGATTGAGACCGCCTGCGACCAACCAGTTATCCACCAACACCTCGAGCCAAGGTAGCTCTATCTTAGTGTCAGCCAATAGGGATTGTACATGGGGGATCCGCAGGCCAATGCCTGCGCCCGTGATGCTTGATGAAATCACTAGCTTTTGGCCGGCTTGACCGCTTTTACTTTACCACCGGTGATTTTATCGCAAGTCCCAGCAGGGACATAAACCCACTCGGTTGCCATGTTATCTTCTTTAGCTTGGCCTGCGCAGCCATGGCTACCATCTAAGGCACCACAATCATTTGCCCCGGCTTTGGCAATACCGGCACACTTCTCCCACTCTTTAGGCTGATCCGGTACCGCTTGAGCACCAATAGAGAGACTCGCTGCAAGAATACCTGCAACAGTTACGCCTACGGCTGTTTTGGTAGATTTCATATCGATAGTTCCTTTTGATTGATAAGATGTTCATTAGCTATAACGAATCGAAATAGTTATTGATTGCATCAATGTCAAAATTAATTCTAGTCGATGGGAAATTTAACGCTGACAGGTTCCACTTTCGCAGCACCATTTTTTACGGATAGGGCTAAAGTGTGAATGGACACTTTCGGCCAATAAAAAAGCACGCTAACTGCGTTAGCGTCGATCACTTAAGGAAGTTAATCAGAGAAAATTTGATGACTTCGAAAGATAAGAATGGACCATGAAGTGAGCGTTTCGTGGTTTATAGCTTTTAACGCAAAGAACCCAGCTTGTGCTGGGTTCTTAGTTTTTTGTTTTGAATCAGGTTTGGGCCTAACTTACCGGCATTACGCTAACTACTGCATTTTTAAATGTAAAACTAAATGTACTACAAGATGAACTTGATATAGCCCTGCAATACTACCAAGTTAACGATATCGATAAAGAAAGCGCCGACAATCGGTACTACCATAAAGGCTTGAGGTGAAGGACCATTACGAGAAACCAATGCGCCCATATTCATCACAGCCGTTGGCGTTGCTCCCATACCAAAACCACAGTGTCCGCCAGCCATCACGGCAGCATCATAGTTTGAGCCCATCACTTTGAAGGTAACAAAGTATGCAAAGAGCGCTAACACCACGGTTTGCACTATCAAGATAATTAATAATGGAATTGCTAAGTCAAAAATTTCCCACAGCTTTAAGCTCATCAGTGCCATAGCAAGAAACAGTGATAGCGCGACGGTGCCTAAGATATCGACGCACTCATTATTCATCTTATAACCGCGAGTTAACTCGGTTATATTGGTGATGACCACCCCAAGAAATAACGCATAAACAAAGTCCGGCATTTTTAGCCAGCTAATTTCGAAACTAGCGACCAAGTGCCCTACCCACTTAGCACCTGCAACACAAAGCATGATAATAAATAGGGTTTCTAATACACTCTTAGCGGTGACATTATCGACTTCTAACTGATCATAAGTCACCAAGTCAGGATGGTCTTTATGATGGTTACCACCAATGCCGTATGAAGACTCAAGCTTATGCTTATCGATTAGCCTTTGTGCAACTGGACCACCAATAATACCGCCCATCACTAAGCCGAACGTGGCCGCTGCCATAGCGAACTCTAAGGTATTCATATTGTACTGCTCGGCAAAGGTCTGCGACCAAGCGGCTCCCGTACCATGCCCGCCAGAAAGCGTGATCGAGCCAGCAACTAAGCCCATCAATGGCTCTAAGCCTAGTGCCGTTGCTAAACTCACGCCGACAGCATTTTGCAAGATGATGTAAATAGAGGCTATGCCAAGAAAGATAAAGACTTTTTTACCACCACGCACCAGTAATCTGTAACTTGCAGCCAGACCCACAGTGCTGAAGAACATCAGCATCAGCGTGTTTTGCATCGGCAGTGAAAATGCTAGCGTAATATTCTGAAAATGAAGCACTGTGATAACAGCTGCGACAACCAGGCCACCAATAATAGGCTCTGGGATGTTGTACTTTTTGAAAAAACGAATGTGGCGATTAACTGAGTGGCCGATAAACAATACCAAAATGGCGATCAAGAACGATTCTAATTCTCCGATTGAATATACTGTATTCATGAAACTCCTATCCGTTAGGTTTTGTAGTAAAAAACCTACAAAACCAAAATTAGCCGGCTATTCTGGCATATTCATTAGGGTAAATAATATTAGCCATGTCGGAATTATGGCATCTGGATCATGAAAAGCGACTCATTGCGCATTAAAGAACCTATTCGTTGTCTATTTGTTCGGTTTTTTCGGCCTCTAACGCTTCAAGTTTTGCTCTTTCTGCCTTAGAAATATACTTAGGCTTGCTGCTATTTTGCAATTTCGCATTGGCTTTCTTCAGCTTGCTCATGTGTTTTAAAGTGATTTTTTTTGTGCGGTTCATATCAAGCTATATTCAATAAGTTATTTAAGATTAATTATAAACCAAAACAGACTTTCAATATGAAAACAAAATACATTTTATAAACTACCATTCAAAATGACTTAACAATATAGAAAGTGTAAAATATCAGTAACCAATTACTGACCTACAGCTCCTTCCATGAAAAGACTTATCGTAGATTTAGATGGCACGCTTACTATGACTGATACTAATAATTATGCCGAAGTTACTCCTCGACAAGAAGTGATCAATAGACTCAAGGAATATCAAGATAAAGGCTTCGAAATCGTCATATCTACAGCACGGAATATGCGAACTTTTGAGGGTAATGTAGGTAAAATCAATATTCACACTTTGCCGATTATTACGGCATGGCTAGATAGACACAATGTGCCCTACGATGAAATTTTAGTTGGCAAACCTTGGTGTGGTCATCAAGGATTTTATATCGACGATAGAGCGATTAGACCATCAGAGTTTGCAAAACTAAGCCAAGAAGAAATTGAACAACTTATCACTGAAGACAAAGCATGTATCTAATCACCTCTGCGGCATTAATCGCAACAGAACTGCAATCGGAGTTCGGCCCTATTCCTCCAAGTTTTTTACCTGTAGGTAATAAACGATTGTTCCATCACCAACTAGCATTAATCCCTCATGGTGAAAGAGTTATTTTGACTTTGCCTGAAGGGTTTACACCCAGCCAATATGATCTTGATACATTAGCGCAAAGATGTATTGAACTCTTATATTTACCTACTCACTTGAGTCTTGGTGAATCAATCGTCTACGCCTTAAACCTGCTTGAATTTGAGCATAATGAATCACTCTTTATCCTGCATGGTGATACGCTTTTCGATCACATAGGTCCAGAGGTTGATCAACTAGGATTAAGCCAAGTTGAAGACAACTATGATTGGGCTGAATATAACCCCAACACAGCAAAATTGAGTAGTTTCTCACACGAACAACAACCGAGTAGTGAATTGATCTCAAATGGCTTTTTTAGTTTTTCTACACCAAAAGCACTTGTACGTCATATCATCAAACAAGATTGGGATTTTATTCAGGGCCTAAATGCTTACATCCAAGATAAGGGGATGGCGCCGCATATTTATCAAAATTGGTATGACTTTGGACATATCCATACCTATTACCAATCAAAATCTCGTATGACAACTCAACGTGCCTTTAATGAAATGTCTATTTCTGGACAAGTTGTCACAAAAACCAGTTTTAAGAAAAATAAACTATCTGCTGAAGCTAATTGGTATCAAACTATCCCAGGCCCTCTGCGTTGTTATACGCCGCAGCTTCTTTCTACATTAGAAGCTAAAGAGAGCTTTAGTTACAGTATTGAATACTTACACCTTACAGCATTAAATGAACTATATGTTTTTAGTCAATTACCCGCTTTTTCTTGGCGTAAAATTTTAAAAAGCTGCTGTCAGTTTCTTAAGCATGCTGGAGAATATTGTGACAAAGATGAGCCCACCCTAAATGCGCTTTTTGCTAACAAAACTCAGCAACGTTTATCTAACTACGCAGCTAATGCAGCAGTGGATATTAATCTACCTTTAACCGTTAACGGTAAATTGCAGCCTAGTTTGGCTAGGCTAGCAAAACTTAGCCTTGATTTTTTGCCCGCTGATACGCGAAGAATGAACATTCTTCACGGCGACTTTTGCTTTAGCAATATTTTGTATGATTTCAGAACGTGCAACATCAAGGTTATCGATCCTAGAGGGATTGATGCGCAAGATAAAGTCACTACTTATGGCAACACAGTCTATGACATTGCCAAATTAGCGCACTCAGTAATTGGTCTCTATGACTCTATTATTGCGGGTTACTTTAAGGGCACGCTAGAACAGCAAAACTTAAGCTTTTCTATCGCGTCAGATTCAAGACAAGAGCAGATCATTGCTGATTTTATCAAACTGATACACGAAGAGTTTTCTATTACGGAAAATGAACTGTATGCCATGCAAATCCAACTATTTTTGTCTATGTTACCTCTGCACAGCGATACGCCTGAACGCCAACTCGGTTTTATCGGCAATGCCTACCGCTTATTTGACAAAATAAAATTAAACACAGGAACTATCTAATGATTGTAATCCCAATGGCGGGTTTAAGTTCGCGTTTTTTTAAGGCTGGTTACACAGAGCCTAAATATATGCTTCCAGCACACGGTATCCCATTATTCGATCATGCGGTTTTAAGTTTTAAAGCCTACTTTGAAACCACAGAGTTTCTTTTTATTGTTCGTAGTGACTACAACACACCAGGTTTTGTCGAGTCTCGCTGCCAAGTATTAGGGATAAAAAACTACCAGATTGTTACCTTAGAGGCTGATACTCGAGGCCAAGCTGAAACTGTTTATCTCGGTATTAAAGATTGTAATGACGACCTTCCCATCACTATATTCAACATTGATACATTCAGACCTAACTTTATTTTCCCTGATGCAACTAACGAGAGTGACGGCTACCTTGAAGTCTTTAAAGGAGAAGGAAGTAATTGGTCTTACGCGAAACCTAAGGCTCCTAACTGCAACCAAGTAATAGAAACCGCAGAGAAAAATCCGATCTCAGACCTCTGCAGCACTGGGCTTTATCACTTTGATCATGCTAGGGACTTTAAGCGAGTATTTCAGATAGAAGCTGCTAAACCAGCCTACGAATGGCAAAAGCAAGAGCTTTATATCGCTCCCCTATATAACTATCTAATTGGTGAAGGAAAAGATATTCGTTATCACTTGATTGAGCGTAATGAAGTGGTATTTTGTGGAGTACCTCAAGAGTATTTGGACTTCATATAATAACAAGCTATCGCAAAACACCGTTCATTTCGCGATTTGAGTATCCACGATTGAGTGCCATGAAGCCAAAAAGTATGAGTATAGATTTTAAAGATATTAGCGTTGTTATTCAGGGACCAGTTCAAGCCTACCAAGGCCGCAGCCAAGAGTCAGGAATTACTCATAAGTGCATAGAGAGTATAAGGAAGTATCTACCTGGCTCAACGATTATTTTATCAACCTGGGAAGAACAAGAATGCCAAGGTTTAACCCCTGACATTCTGCTGTTAAATAAAGATCCTGGCGCAACAATTACCTCATACAATGCCAAAGGTGAACCAGGAAAGCTCAATTTTAATCGCCAGATAGTCTCAAGTGCAGAAGGATTAAAACAGGTAAAAACAGCTTACGCGGTAAAGATTCGTTCTGATAACTTTTTGACCAGCAATGACTTTGTCGCGGCCCTACAAACTTTTCCTGCTCGCAGTGACGCTAGCAAATTATTTACGCAACGAGTTGTCACTAACACCAGTTATTTTCGTCGTTATGCGGATGGACAGAAGATTGTAATGCTCCCGAGTGATTTCTTTCATTTCGGCTTAACTGAAGACTTACTAAAAATCTGGGATATCCCTCTTTTTCCCGATTTAGAGTTTGACCCAGCGCAAGCAGGACAACCACAATATCGCGGCGCCCCTAAAATAAGCCCTCATGCGGAGCAAGTTTATTGTAACGCTTGGTTAATGAAACTCGATAGTTCTGTTCCCTATCTAGAGCACCGCCATCAAACCGCTCCAGAATTGCTTGGTTATTGGGAGCGCTTTATTGCCTCTAATTTAGTGGTATTAGAACCAGAACAAATTGGGCTTGGACTGATAAAGCGCTTTATCCCAAAGAGTAAACGCCCTAATGAAATATGCCATTTAGATTGGCTATTACTCTATAAGAAATATTGCGACCCAAGCGCTGCAGTTTCACGGTTTGATGTATTCAAAGCGATAGGGTGGAAAAGGATGTTCAAGTTACCGTTCAGCTATCTTAAGTATCAGCTAAAAAAGTAGTGGAGTTTGGAGAGCACATTAATGTGCTCAGTGCTGCTGACCACGTATAAAACAACTAAGCAAGCAAGCGTGATAATTCTTTTATCACTATATCCAAGCCATTGGATTCACCATATGGACATTGGGCGGTATGCTTGAGAGATTCAAGCATACCGGTTGTTAACATTGCTATTTTGTCATCAAGTGAACTAGAAAAAACAAAATCAAGCTGTTCACATGCTTGAATACGCTTTGGCTGATCCTTTGAAACAGCAATGGCTATAGTCGGTTTGTTCAAACTCACAGCTTGAAGCAAGGTATCACCGCCACCTAATACCGCAACTTTAGCCCCATCAAGTAAACAAATGAAATCTCTATTGTCTAAAGTCTTTATGGCAACAACAGCATCTGATTTAGGTAATGCTTTTGGGTAGTTAGGCCCAAAAACCATTACACACTTCAAACCTGTATTTGTCGCAACCTTTTCAGCTTCATCCCAAAAAATATCTGCGGCCAGCCCGGTCTCTGCTTGGTGCCCACCAGAGCCCGCATTAAACAAAATATAGCCTTGTTCTTCTAAGTTATAGCCCTCTAAAAGTGCGACCTTTCTTACAGGATCCGGAGCAGTAAAAATACTGCCTATAACAATAGGTTCAGAGCATCCTATGAACTTAAGCTTCTTTTTGTCTAACCAGCTTATAGGGCCAATGACAAACTCAGGTTGTGCAACCCAATGACTGTCAGTTACCCTTGCTCGGCTAATTTTCATTCCGCGTGCTCTTTTACGCTTATGCTGGCTAATAAAGATTACTTTTGCACCGATTGACTTTGCATGCTTCATTTGAACTTGGCGCCCTGATGCATCAAAAATAACCACACTAGGCTTTAATTCACTTATTAGTGCATTAACTTCTTTAACTAGCTTTGTAGGTGTATATTTTAAAATATGGGTAAAATAAGGACATTCCGTCGCATAGGAAGCCTCTTGGCTAATAGCAAATTGTATAATTGCGTTAGGCCACTTTTCCATAACTGCATCAGCAATAATGAGAGAGCGCATGTACTCTCCACAGCCTTCAGCTGAAGATACGGGCAGAAACAAAATCTTAGGCGCAAATACATCCATTAAAACACCCTTCTAATACGATACTTCCAGATATCAACCATCACTTCTGACGAATTAAATCTAAATAAGACAAACAGACTTGATGAGCATCAACCTTTTCTAATAAATCAATTTGCTTTATTTCAGGATAACGACTCAAAGCTTCATCGATTTTTAACGCTAAACGTTGTGGGTCTCTTCGTGGAACTAGGAACTGCGCTAAATCACCAGTCAAGATCTCTTTAGGTCCATGCTCGCAGTCAGTACTCACCACAGGAGTGTTACATACAAGAGACTCTATTAATACCGTAGGCAACCCCTCATAATCAGAGCTGAGCACCATTAATTTTGCCGCTTTTATCCATGGATAAGGGTTTTGCTGAAACCCAGGTAAAATAATCCGATCCAGCACACCATGTTTCTTAGCAATCTTTCTAGCTTTCTTAGCATTATTGCAAAGTAAAACTATCGGTAAATCATGCTCCATCTGCTTAATCGCTTTAAAAAGCACATCATGTCGCTTCGGCTTAGCAAATCTACCAACATGGATCAGAAAATCTCCCGAAGGCAGCCCCGTCACTTCCTCCAACGATTGTTGCTTAATCTTTTCTATTTCAAAAGGATTATAAATAGTAGTAATAGATGCTGGCACTATACGTCCAACACGCTCAATTTCCTGCTTAATCCCCTCAGAAACGGTAATTAAATGTTTACCGTTGAGCGCCATTTTAGCTCGCAACATTTTAAAATAAGCAATAGGTCCTAGCTTTTTCGTTCGTTTTAAAGGCTCCTCAATTGACGAGTGAACAACGAAATACAAAGGACTGACTTTTGATTGCGATAACAGTAAATTGGTCTTATCCAAATTTGAAATGAACAATTCAAACTTGCCAACATTTTGCTCTAAAGTCTCTATCCAAGAATCTAATCGTCGAGCATCACGCTTGGTATTCCAAAAACTACCAAGGTGCTTATCTTCTTTCTTATCAAAACAAAAATGAACAGGAATACCACTTTCAATGTGGTGTTCACAGTGATCAAATAGCACTAAAAGATGTGGCTCATGGCCCTGCTTTATCAACTCATTAGCTAGCGTAAGCATGACTTTTTCTGCGCCACCACCTGCTAGGCTGTCAATAACAATAGCAACCCGTTTATTAATCATTTATTTCTCCTCTAACAAACGAGAAATATCGGCAATACTGACTTTTAAGCCATTCACACTGTCAATTTCTTTCGTTTTATTGATTAGTCGCACAAGCTCTGCTGGAGCTAATAATTTATTAACGCCCTTACACATTTCCGAGAAATCTAGATTCGATGAGAGGATAACGTCACGATCTAAACAGGCTTTTACTCGTGGAGGTTGATCTTTTGCTACAGCGATGCCAAGCGTCGGTACATGCATTGCAACTGCCTGCAATAAAGTACCGCCACCACTTAATACCGCAGCTTTGGCACTACTAACCAAATTAATAAAGTCGGCATTAGCAAGTGACTGGATACACACTACACCTTCTATCTCAGGTAATTCCTTGGGATAGTTATCTCCAAATACAATTACAGACTTTAGCTTGTGGTTATCTCTCACATAAAGAGCAACATCTAGGAATAAATCTGCAGCGTAACCTTGGCTATACTTATGCCCACCAGACCCTGCGCTAAATAATACAAAAGGTTCACCAACTAAATCATATTCAGCTAACAACAAATCTCTTTGGCTTTCATCAGGGTTGGTAAAAATAGGGCCCGTTACCAACGGATGAGGCCGGTTAATAAGCCATAATTTAAATCGTTCAAATACCGATAATGGTGCGATAGCAAATTCAGGTTGTACCACCCAATGGCTATGAGTAACCAAGCTTCGACCAATTTTAAGACCGCGGCTACGCTTTTTCTGGTGCTGACTAATGAAAATCACTTTTGCACCTGATTTATTCGCATGCTTAAGCTGTGCCTTACGGCCAGAAGCATCAAAAATAACAACGTCAGGTTTTAGCTCTGAAACAATATTATTAATCGCTTTTACTTGTTTTGTTGGGGAGTCTTCCAAAATATAAGTCCGGAACGGGCATGCCTGCGCGTACGGGGCATGTTTACTTAAGGCAAAATGAATAACCGCATCCGGCCATTTTTTTTTAACACCATTAGCAATTATCATTGATCGCATATATTCGCCAATACCTTCTTTGGAAGATACAGGAATAAAAAGAAAAACTGGCGCAGATGGCATATCATCAACTCTCTTATAATTCAGCCGTAACGGCGTAATCATTCAATAAATAAAAATTCGTACAATCGTTATTTATTGTAACGGAAAACAATAGTTCCAACACTCTTATAGACGTGTACGGATCCGTTCAAATGCTGTGACAACACTATTAACCTCGATCAATGCCATCAAATGCTCGCCTTTAGCTCGAGTACCCCAAGGGATCTCACCTTGCTTCTGCTCGGTGATGACTTGGTCATAAACACTCACCACCGAGTCTAAACAAGTATAAGGCCCTGTGCGACCAGGATTTGAATGGGCATATAGCCCAATCACTGGTGTACCTTGGGTCACCGCCATGTGCGCTGGGCCGGTATCCGGCGCCAATACTACACTTGCTTGCTTGAGTATCGCCAATAATTGCAATAAAGAGGTTTTACCCACTTGGTTTTCTAGTGTCGATTTTGCCGCTGCTTGTATATTTTCAGCAAGCTCACGCTCCAGTGGCGTAGGTCCACCGCATAGCATGACTCGGTAACCTTTTTCGGCGGCATAGTCAGCGACAGCAGCATAGCGTTCAGGTAACCAATTACGCTCAGCCTTACTCGCCGCCGCGCAAATAACCATAACTTTACTTCCGTCAGGAATAAGCGCTTGAGCAAATCCGGTATCTGCTGCTGGTACTGGGATATTCCAACGCGGAGCGATGTCGGTAACGCCTATGGCTTTGGCAAAGCCCATGAAACCATCTAAAACGTGCGGTGTTGCCTGAGGTTCAATATGGTGGTTTGTCACTAGCCACTGGCCTTCTTTGGCTCTAAAGCGATCGAAGCCAATACGAGTTTTAGCAGAGATAGCTAATGAGGCAATCGTCGCGCGCAGGGCGATCTGCATATGCAGTAACACATCAAACTTGCGACCTTTTAACGCATGCTTAAGATTAAAATAGCTGCGCCAGCCCTGTGATTTATCAAAAATCACAAACTCCACCCCTTCGAGATGCTTAAGCAGTTGATATTCAATCTTACCCAAGATCCAAGTAATTTTTAGTTGTGGATAGCGACGCTGAATACCCTGCACCATTGCCACCGCATGGCAAACATCACCAATTGCTGACAACCTTAATAGGCATAAAGACTCTGCATTGCTTAAATCTATGCTGTTTGATTTAGCGTTCTGATTGTCACTTGAAGTAGATAAGCTCATTAGTGCTCGAAGGTTATTTGGCGCAATCTACCGATCTTAATGTAGAATGCCTGCAGGTTCCACGCTTTAGCTTACAATTCTATCTATGAAGTTTAAAAAAACCGCCAAAGGCAGCATCGCTTATTGCCACAATACGCCACAAGATATCGAACCAACTTGGTTTGGTGCCGATTTTTGGCGCGAAAAATCTGCAGTAACCGGCTCATCAAAAGGCCGCTATACCACTTGGTTCGTCGACGCGAGTTGCATTGCTAGCGAACAAAATCAGTGGGTGCTTCGCCACTACTATCGTGGTGGTTTGATAGAAAAAATCAGCCGTGACCAATATCTATTTACCGGTTTAGAAAAAACTCGCGCGGTAGCAGAACTCGCCCTATTAGAAACCCTGTACCAGCAAGGCTTTGCAGTGCCTAAGCCAATAGCGGCAAACGTCGAGCGCTCAGGTCTATTCTATCGTGCAGATTTAATCATAGAGCGAGTGGAAGGTGCTGAAGACTTAGTCGCGAGACTGAGTACAACCACTATGACCACTGAGCAGTGGCAAACTCTCGGTGAAGCGATTGCAGAGTTTCATCATCACGGTGTTTACCATGCCGATCTTAATGCAAAGAATATTCTTATTTGCGATGACAAGTTTTACCTAATCGATTTTGACCGCGGCGAACTTAGAAAGCCAAATGCTCAATGGCAGCAAGCAAATATGAGTCGCTTACTACGTTCTTTTAGAAAAGAACTAAGCAAACTAGCAACGCTCGCATTTACCGAAGAAGATTGGCTGCAACTGCATCAGGCTTATCAAGCTAAACTCAATCAGTAATATTTAGCTAACTAAGTAAATGATCCACCCTCTAAAGAAGATGGTTTAGGGCTCCAAATCAAAAAGGTCTGCATTGCAGACCTTTTTACTCTCTATCGCACAACTGACTCAAAGATGGCCAGAGGCTAGCCTCTACGGCTAATAAACGACTCAACCAATGCCATCTGCTTTTGTAGTGAGCCTCGATTTTGCGCCACCACGTCTTTTGCCGCTTCACTCGCTTGAGTGTAGGCTTGCTTATCATCGAACAAATTAATTAAACGCCCGGCTAACATCTCTGCCGAATCTACAATTTGAAGTGCCCCCGCTGATTCAAGCAACTCTGTAATTTCATTAAAGTCACGGTAATGCGGCCCCATCATCACAGGTAAGCCCAGAGCAGCCGGTTCCAGCGGATTATGACCGCCATGCACAATAATCGAGCCACCCACAAAGGCTTGATCGGCGGCGCCATAAAAGGTCAGTAACTCGCCCATGGTGTCACCCAGCAATACTTGCGTATCACCTAATACGGGGTCACGAGTACTGCGCCGAGCAAGACTCAAGCCTGCTGACTTAACCGCTTGCGCAGCGGCATCAAACTGCTCAGGATGACGAGGCACCATCACCATGAGTGCATGAGGATAGCGAGCTAACAATTGCTGATGGGCTTGAATTAACGCATCAAACTCTCCTGGATGCACAGAGCCCGCCACCCACACGGGCTTATTGGTCGCCTGCCATTGCTCACGCAGTGATTTAGCAGTATCGATACGCTGCTCATCAATACTGATATCAAACTTCAAGCTGCCACACACTGTTACTTTGTCACCTGCTACACCTAAGGCAATAAAGCGTTCAGCCGCTTGCTGTGACTGCGCCGCAATAGCATCAAGCTGCTTTAACATAGGCGCGGTTAGCTTGTGATACTTAAGGTAAGAGTCGGCCGACTTTTGCGACAATCGCGCATTTGCCAACAATACTTTAGCGCCCGATAACTTGAAATAATGGATCAAGTTTGGCCATAGCTCTGTTTCCATGATGATGCAGTATTTAGGTGCGACTTGCTTTACAAAATGCTTGGCACACCAAGCCAGATCAAATGGTAAATAGCAGTGCTGCACATTATCACCAAAGGCCCGAATCACCTCGGCTGAGCCCGTTGGACTAGTTGTAGTAATGGTAATATTGAGTTCGGGATGCTGTAGCTGGATCTGTTTAATAAGCGGAATCGCCGCTAAGGTCTCCCCCATTGATACTGAGTGCACCAAGAGGTCAGTTTGCTTTAACGCTTTAAGGCCAAATCGCTCATTCCAACGACCGCGATAATCCTTACTTTTAAAGGCGCGTACCGTAAGGTAAACCAACAATAAGGGGCTAATTAGGTACAGAACTATCGAATAAAGGCTGCGATTCATGAAATTTGGTACTTTCGTGAGTTTTACTTGAAGAATTAAGCTAATGCTAACATGATAGTCGCATCTTAACGTAATTACACTCGTGTGATTCAACCAAGATAGTGCACAAGGAAAGGGCCTTACACAGCCTAATAAGTGCCGACTTAATCATTATACTGGATATGACTCATTAGGATGAATATGAAGACCCGTGACAAAATCGTACAAGCCAGTTTAGCGCTATTTAATGAACATGGCGAAAGAGCAATCACAACCAATCATATCGCCGCCCACCTTAATATCAGTCCAGGTAATCTTTATTATCACTTTCGCAATAAAGAAGACATCATTCGCTCAATATTCAGCCTTTACGAGCAACACTTAGAGTCTGGATTTCAGCCTTATGTAGACAAAGAAGTCGATGTCGACCTGTTAGTCGGTTATTTCGATGCGATGTTTTACACCCTGTGGCAGTTTCGCTTTATGTATGCCAACCTTGCCGATATTCTCAGCCGTGATGAAACCTTAAAAAATCGTTATCTTAAAGCGCAGCAAGACGTATTGGCACGCTCTACAGGTGTACTAGAAAAACTAAACCAAGATGGCTTTCTTGCGGTCAATCAAGAAGATATAAAGCCACTAGCAGATACCATCAAAATGATAGTCAGCTTTTGGATTGGCTACAAACTGACTCAGACACAATCCAATATCGGCTCGATCACTAAAGAGTCGCTATATGAGGGGTTACTGCGAGTGATTATGCTGTTTAAGTCATACGCGACACCGAGCTCACAAGCCACGTTTGTGAGGCTAGAAGAGCATTACCGCTCGCAAATGATCTAGCCTACATAGCTTCATGCGCATAGATCTCTATGCGCAAAAATAACATCGATTACGGCAATCCCCCCCCCACGTTTCAGAACAACTTATTACCAACGAGTAAACCATTAGTTTATCGGCTCTTCTCCGCTTACATGAGCTTGATATTTGGATAAAAGGTTGAATGGGTATCAGGGACTGATGTTTGTCTGATC
>NZ_JBRILQ010000028.1:0-62011 GCF_052977045.1 Shewanella sp. 125m-7 | reverse complement strand
TATCCACGTTCAGTGCTCTATATACCCAGCCGCTACCCACTTAAATATAAACAGTAGTGCTTATCCGAATAGCATTATTCATATGTAAGGCGTTTTTTTATGGCTAAAATAGCACTTCGGTTTTGGATAATGACTACTTTTGTATACAACGCCTGCTAATATTCCTGACTATACTTAATCCTTGTGGCTAGCGCTAATCAAGCATCATCTAAATGACATCTTGGCTAGTTAACTTATATGGTATTAAGCGCCAACGGCTAGACGCGACTTCGCGCGGGTAGACACTCAAAAGCAACAAATGGATTTGGTGGCTACGGAGGGATTATGGCATCTTGGATTACGGCTTATGAGGCGGGGCAGTGGGCCGATTATGAATTAGCACTACTGTTAATTACAGTCTCTATTCTACTTTGTTGGTTACTGCTTTGTCGGTTTAAACCACAGAGGATAATAGGCTGGACATTTGCAGTGCTGAGCTGTGTCGTACTCAGTGGCCTATGTTTAACGAGCCGTGTCGATGCATTGCAATTGAATTCGTTGCTGACTAAAGGGCAGAATATAGAAGTGCTTAATGGCAATTATCGCTACGGTGAGTACCACTTCCCTCATAACTCGGCGCATGGAGTGGACTTTCGTGAAATTTACATTGGCCAGCGTATGCTAAAGCTTTACCACGGCGGATACTTAGAGCACCGCCGCTGTTATCGAGACTTTTATAACAGTAATCATTTTGCCGATAATGTGGAGCTACGCTTATACATCCATTGGTACGAACATAAGCTGGTGCATAAGAGCACTACAGTAAAGTTCAAAACACCCTGCATTTTGAAAATCGAGCAGCGCGAGATCAGTTAATCGGTATTAAATTATTGCAGTATTGTCACGGTATAAGCTTGAACTTCTCTGAGTTAGTTATTTATTTAGTTGGTTGGTGATGTCTGCGCCTCATTTACGTGCAGAGTTCACCTTGTCACCGGTTTCAATGACCCTTCAAAATCTTTTGCATTTAGCTACGCCCGCCCTAATCCGCTGCGCAATTCTTATCATTAACAGCAATATTTATCTGGCCAAATAATAGCCTTCCGCCTTCTTTTATGGCAATAGCGTTACTATATCTGCTACAACAAATACTTAACAACCATCAAGGGTCTTAGAATGCGTCATAGTGTTAAGTACCGCTTAATATTTTTGTTTTGTGCCGTTATTGTGTATTCAGCGGGTTTTTATTGGCTGCCAGAATCAATGGCAACTCCCGCTGAACGCTGGCGAACGATTATCGGTTCGATTGGCTATTTTGCGTTACTGCCGGTGATTTATGGTTACTGCATTATCTATATTGGCCAGCAACATTGGTGGAAGATGCTGCTTGTATTCAGTCTGAGTAGTTTGATGGCACGATTTAGCTTTCCTGCCGAGCTTGCTCGCTATTTCGAGTTCATTAGTTGGATCCGCTATCCGATTATTGTGGTGCTATTGATGCTGCAAGTAACGCTAATATACCGGGTAGTTAAGTCTTTATGGCAAGGGCGAAAATTACCTGGAGATCCGCGGCTGCATATCCATGATGGCGTGCAAGGCAAAGCCCTATCAGAAAAAGCGCTGCAAGCTCATGGCGTGGCAATGACATTAGCGATGGAAGTGGTTAACTGGTTTTACGCGTTAAATCATCTATCTAGGCAGCACCCGCCAGCACTGTGCAAACTGCAACTTTGGTCAGCTTCGCGTTGGCATTACTTGTTAGTTAACCTCGCCATATTGTCGGCTACGGTATTGAGTTATTGGCTGTTGGCATCGTGGAGTGTGATTGCCGCCGTTTTAGTCTCGAGTTTTATTGGTTACTGTTTAGTGATGGCGCGAGCGAACTATCGTCTTGCTCGCTATTACAGTGTCTACTTACATCAGCAATATTTGGTGATTAACGCTGGAGTCTGGGGCTTTATTATGTTGCCGTTAATTGACATCGAGGCCATCAATATTGGTCAGTACAGTCGCAGTAAGTTATTAAATGATGATGGGGCGAAAGCAAAAACTGAGCAGGTGCACTTAGGCCGTGGTGATAGCTATGTTCAGATAAAATTAAAAGTTCCACAGCGCTATTATGGCGCGATGAGTGTGTTACCTGAAGACATACAGCAGCTGTATTTACATGTTGATCAGCCTGCAGCGCTAACGCAACTCGTCAGCGTAGCACAAGCGGCTTAGCCACCTCTCAGTCTGTATTGATATTTGAACAGACCAATACAGCAAGATTGCTACTGTATTGGTCTGATGTAGAATTATGCTTTAACTAATTTTTCTAGATCGGCTGGGCGGTAGTAAACGGATTTGAGTACCTTGCCTTGGCGAACGACTTTACCTGCCATCTCTACGTCTTTAGCGCACTTGGCAATGATAAAGTCACCCTTGGCGCTCCCCACAATCTCAACCCCTTGCTTGGCGTAAAATGCGATGGTCTCAGCAAGCTCTTGCTCGTTACGGCACACCTTGCTCATATTGCTTGAGTGCACTTCATCCCAGCAAGTGACAAAGTCGATTTCACGGTTTTTAGCCACGTGCAGTAGCAGGTCAATCATGTAACTGATTTCTAGCCTATCCTTGACTTGGGTTGCACCTAAATGCACTAAACGACCCATCAACACATAAATAGAATCGACGATGGCATCGGCTTGTTCAACACGGCTATCGGCTTCAGCAAGCTCGGTTAGCTCTTCTATCGCAAGCGAGCTGTGCAGCGTATCGGCTTTATCATCCAGAGTGGTGATGTCCTCAATCGGCAGATCGAAAGTTGCGCGAAACTCTCGAATATCACGATATAAGTGATCGTACAGTGGTTGATCTAAAGCGGATAATTTCATCGGTATGTGCCTTTACTGCTAAATAAAATGAAGAGCCGCCATATTAATGAAATGAGCCTGTAAAGGAAAGTCTCACCGCTTAAATACAGCGCTCTGGTTTCGCGTTAACGGTATGGTTAAATGTTATATGAGGATGTTTAACCACAGCAAAAATCATTTATTCAATATCAGGTTAATTTACCTGCTAGGTGATCCACAATGTCAGCTTGGATCTGATTAATTAAGTTTTGGCTAGCTTGATGCGTAAGATCGAGTTCATTCCAGCCATCTGTACCCATGATAGAAAATTGAGAACAAGTGATAACTTGCCCTTGCAGAATCTCCCCTTCGAGTTTAACTATTCCGGCTTTGCTGTTTAACCGGCTAATGCTAAATCTGCTCATAGTGACCCCCATGGCTATTTTTTTCTAAATTACGCTTACCTAGCTAAACGTTCAATAAGTTTGCATAATTGTTGCGATTTTAACCAGGTGTTTGCCTGCTATGAATTTTTATCATTGGCAGAGCATTGCCTAGAAGATGTTCTTTATTTGCATTGTTAATCACTATTTCGCGGGTTAGTTGAATATCTAGGCTTTTTCTCTATAGGCATCAGGCTGATTCTGTATCAGAGGTAAAGTTTCAGGCTAGACGCTGTTGTTAACTTTATGTAAGGATGTTGCTCCGGCCTATCGCTCATATCTATCACTTCTTGGTGATTTGTTGGTTGCAAAGGCAAGCTGCTATCGCTTGGCAGTTACAAATTTGCGCCGTTACAGATTAGCTGTTGCGAGAGTGGAACAGATTGTATGGGTAAGAATAATAAGAGGATGCTTCATGAGCTCAAATAATGATCTTCAACAGTCTGAGTCTGTGACGATTGACCCTTTAGAAGATGGTCAACATAGCGATCCTACACTACTCGATGCGCTACTCCCGATAATCGCTTTAGTCATGATGCTCACTGCAGCCGTTTATCTGTTCTCGTCCGACAGTTCGTATGGTGCCAATCAAATCGCGTTGATTATGGCTGGCTGCGTCGGCTTACTTATCGGCTGGAAAAATGGTTACTCATGGGCAGAAATGGAGCAGGGGATTGTCCGCAGTATCGGTGTCGCAACGGGCGCTATCTTAATCTTATTCACGGTAGGCTCTTTGATTGGTACTTGGGTGCTGGCAGGCACGGTGCCCACCATGATCTATTACGGTATGTTAGTGCTCAACCCTGAGTACTTTTATGCCGCTTGTTGCTTACTATGTGCTGTGGTCGCTATTAGTATTGGTAGCTCGTGGACGGTTGCGGGTACCTTAGGTATTGCCTTAGTCGGCGTGGCTTCTGCTATGGGGCTTAATGTGGAAATTACCGCCGGTGCTATTATCAGTGGCGCTTATTTTGGCGATAAGATGTCGCCAATGTCAGATACCACAAATTTAGCTCCCGCCGTCGCTGGTACCGATATTTTTAGCCATATCAGGCACATGATATGGACAACCGCTCCAAGTATCATAATCGCTATGATTGGCTTTTTAATCTTAGGCTTTAACACTGAAGTGGGAGTCGATAATAATAACTTTGAAACAACCTTATCGCTGATTGATACCCAATTTAATCCAGGTATTCACTTGCTATTGCCGCTACTGGTGGTGTTGATCTTGGCTTGGAAAAAAATTCCCGCTTTTCCAACTGTGATCATCGGTACTATTGCCGGTGCAGTATGCGCGGCACTGTTTCAGTTTGATAATGTGGTCAAGTTTGCCGATGATGCCAGCCTAACGCCTGTAGTTGCACTGGTGAAAGGAATTTGGGTTGCAATGTTTAATGGCTACACTGCGAGTACAGGTGATGAGGTGTTAGATAATCTTCTTAGCCGCGGTGGTATGAGCACCATGATGAATACCGTCTGGTTAATTCTATGCGCCATGACCTTTGGCGGCATTATGGAGGTGACGGGGTTGCTCAAGCGAATATTAAAAAGTATTTTAGGCTTGGTTAAATCCAGTGGCAGCTTAATTTTAACGACGCTTGCCAGTGGTATCGGCGCCAACTTGATTACTGCCGATCAGTTTATTGCCATCGTGCTACCTGGACGCATGCTTAAAGTGGAATACGCTAAGCGCGGCTTAGCCCCTGTTAATCTAAGTCGTGCGCTAGAAGACTCAGCCACGATTACCAGTCCGCTTATTCCGTGGAACACTTGCGGCGCCTACATGGCCAGTACTCTAGGGGTGGCAACGGTGGCATATCTGCCTTATGCCTTCTTTAACTTAGTCTGCCCGTTGATTAGTGCAGCCTATGCTAAATACGATTTTAAAATCGAGCGTTTACCTGAGGCTGAAGTGCCGCAGGCACAAGAGGCCGTTGCTTAGGCAGGCGTAAGACAATCATAAGATAAAAAAGCCTTGTCGGTTAGGAGTCGACAAGGCACTTGGCGTAGCTATTAATCGAATTATTAATAAGCCAAGTTTCACCATGGAGAGGTGAAAATCATTTTAGGACCTAGGACCTAGGACCTAGAACCTAGAACCTAGAGCACTCGCATACTCCTTTCGAGGACGCTTCGCGGCTAGAACGGACTTCGTCCTGCTATACAGTCAAAAGACGGCATAAATGCCGACCTACAAAAGACTTTGATGGCGGCAGTTCTAACTTTTTCCTACAGTTTCGGCTTTTATCGTCTTGGCCTGTTCCGTCTCAGCTCCTATCGGCAGTATCGTCTTCGTTAGGACCTAGGACCTAGGACCTAGAACCTAAAGCCTACAACTAACGCTTCGCGTATTTTGCCGTTAGCTTTTCAAGGTACGGCTGCACCTCTTTGTCACCCCAATCAAGATAACCACGCAAGAAACCAATAAGGTTGCCTGAACCGTCAAATACATAAGTGGCTGGCACCACGTCGGCAGGCATAATTTGGTCGATGGTTTTCTTGGGATCTAACCAGGTTTGATAGTGGCCAAGTTCATGACGTTCTAAAAAGGCCTGCACCTTGTCACTTTCTTCATCAATAGAGATAGGCACTACCACCAAGTCATTATTTTTGTTCACTTGACGGATATTTTCCATCTGTGGAATTTCTTTAATACAAGGTGCACACCATGTTGCCCACAGGTTCACTAACACTAGCTTACCTTTATATTGCTTGAGGCTGATCTGCTCGCCTTTGGTGTCGGTAAACATCACCTCAGGTACTGAACGCGCCGACTGCATTTCAATAAAACGCGACATAATCAGCGGCTTTTCGATGGCCTTGCCAGTGTTATAAACCTTGGTTGAGGCGACTTGAGCTTGTGCTGGTATGAGCAAGGATGAGAAAACCAATAAGCAGCTCAGTAAATGTGTTTTATTCATAGGTGTTAGCCTTAATATTTTGAGGTTTACGTTGTTCGCGGATCCAAATCGCCGCGAAGGCGATAATGCCGAATAGCAGAATTAATGGTCCGAACCAAAGCACAGCTGTCGCGGCTGAAAGGCTCGGTTGGTAACGAATTTTTTCACCATAGCGCTGCACTAAAAAATCAATAATGGTCTGCTTAGACTCACCTTGCTCGAGCATCAAAAAAATCTGTCCTTTCAGCTCACTGGCAATCGGTGCCCCTGAGTCAAATAGATTCTGGTTTACTGACATTGGGCAGCGCAGTTCGTGGGCGATTTCAAATCCTAAATCGCGAATTTGGTCTTGGGTGTAATGGATTTTGTCGCTAGCGGCTTGGGCTGTAACGCTGATGCATAATAAGATGGCAAAACCTGCCAGTAAGCGTGTTAGTGTTGCTGTGTAAGCTTTGCTCATGCTAATTCTCCAGCTTTACAAGCCGTTGCTGTATATGGCGCATTAGCAGTTTGTGTACGTCGTTGACGCAGTTGGTATAAAGCTGATATCGCTGCCATCGCGCCGCCGAGCATCATCATCAGGCCGCCAATCCAGATCCAGCAAGCTAACGGTTTATGGCTTATGCGCACTAAGTATTCTGTTTCACTCAGCTGCTGGCCGCTCGATACATACAGGTCGCGCACTAGATTGCGCATAATACCTGCTTGAGTTGTCTCCATGGCGTTAGTCTTAAAGGTCTGGCGCTGCGGTGTAATGTAACCAACAAAGTTGTCATCGCTATCTGTGACGCGAATATTAGCTTGAATCGCGGTATAGCTTTTGGCGTCGACATCAACCGTATCTTCATACACAAAGGTGTATCCAGCCACGACTTTACCTAGCCCAGGTCCCATTCTTAATAGCTCTTGGGTTTCAAAGTTAGATACCGCAGTTGCACCAATAATCGTGACGGCGACACCTAAGTGCGCAACCATCATCGCCGATTTTTTAGCTATTACAGCCGCGCCTTGTTGGCGCAAGTTAAAGATTAAGTAGCCTAATGTCAGCACCACCCAGCTTGCCGCGGTGGCACCAAGCCAAACCCAAGGGTTAAAGCCATCGCGAGTTTGCACCGCAACCAGTACACCGCTCACCGCAGCGACAGCAAATAACCCCAATAACGGGTACAAGCGATTTGATGATTGCTGCTGCCACTTAATCAATGGCGCAGCGCCCATCAGTAGTACGGCGATGAAGGTTAGTGGCACAAAGATACTATTAAAATAAGGTGCGCCGACCGACAGCGTGCCTAAATTAAGTAGCTCAAATAACAGTGGATAGAAGGTGCCAAGTAGTACTGAAATAGCTGCGACCACCAATACGATATTGCCTAGTAGCATCACAGTATCGCGTGATAGTAGCGCAAACTCAGATTTCGACTTAATCAAGTTAGCTTTTAAGGCAAATAACGTTAGCGCGCCACAAACAAATACCCCAAGTAAAAACAGAATCGACATGCCGCGAGTCGGATCTGATGCAAAAGCATGCACCGATTGCACTATGCCTGAGCGCACCAAGAAGGTGCCTAATAAGCTCAGTGAGAAAGCGAGTAAACACAGTAATAAGGTGGCAATCTTAAAGCTGCCACGTTGCTGACTGAGTACTACGCTGTGCAGCAAGGCTGTGGCTACAAGCCAAGGAATGAACGAGGCGTTTTCTACCGGATCCCAGAACCACCATCCACCCCAGCCCAGCTCGTTATAAGCCCACCAAGAACCAAAGGCATTGCCGCCGGTTAAAAATACCCATGCCATAAGCGCCCAAGGGCGCAGGTAACTCGCATGCTGCTGAGTAAATTGACCGCCAAGCAGTGCGGCAATAGCAGCAGCAAAAGTGACGGTTAACCCCACGTAACCTAAAAACAGCATAGGTGGATGGAAGATAAGCCCTATGTCTTGCAAGATGGGGTTAAGGTCGCGGCCTTCTATAGGGAAGTTAGGAAGCAAGCGGGCAAAAGGGTTAGAGGTGAACAGCATGAATAAGTTAAAGCCGGCAATCACAAACGCTAATATGGCAATCATGCGACCAATAAAGAGTGGGTCTTGATAGCGCGATGAGAACACGATTAAGCAAGCCCAAATAGCAATCGAGACGACCCAAAATAGCATTGAGCCTTCATGGCTTCCCCATACCGCAGCGACCTTATATAAGGTCGCGAGTTGGGTATTAGAGTGGTTAGCAACATAGGCAACTGAGAAGTCATTAACTAAAAACGAAATCAATAAGCATAATATAGAAGCACTAATCGTTATCGTCATTAATGCCGTCAGTGTTTTTACATAACTAAATAAATAATTATTTTTAGTATGCGAAGCATAGAGCGGAATAAACGCAAGTAACACAGCGGTTACTGTGCTAATGATAAGGAAAATAAGTCCTAGCTCTGGGATCATCTTATTTGCTTCTCTATTTATGAACTTCTATTACTTCAAACGCTATGTATAAAGTCATTGTTTGAAAATTAGGTTTTTATCTATCATTTAAAGCTGCGCTTAGCCTTTTATATAAACCGATTTTTCTAGCAGTAATTAATGCTCAACAACGTACTGCAATTTAGCTACGCCTGTTTTACGCCAATAATCGCAAGGGTAGGTTATATTAGCGAAGTGTTTTGTGACCTCTCTAGCCTTTATGGTAACCCATCTTTCTGGTGATATTTTTTCACGTCTAAATGCGCTTTTTTTAGATCTTTTTAGATGTCAAAAAATGCTATTACAAATGAAAAACACGCTCGGTTAATTTGCTTAAGATGCTGTATTTAATCTATTTTCACTGGTTTTTTACTATCTGTGTTTTTCTAGGTCTCATTTCTTGGTATGGCGCATATTTTTCGCAAAAAAGATGTGGAAAATAGTGTCAACTCAATTGTGCAGTTGTTCAGTTAACAAGAGAGTGACTTAGTTGAATGATGATGAAAATACTATAACTAGATATATCTAGGAGTGATGATGAAAAGTTGGAAACTTAAAGCAGCCGCAAGCGTGCTGTTTTGTTTCGGCGCAATAGGTAACGCTAGTGCTGCTGGTGATAAGTACAATAGCATCCCAGAAATGGGTGCGTCTGCTAAAAATGCAATCGCAAACTATGCTGGTACAGAAGAAAGAACAGGTGTTAAATCACTGCACGATTATATTGTTCAAGAAGATGAGTTATTTGATTTCTTATTTCAAAACCATCCAATGTTCAAGTATCAAGAAGAAGGTAACTTAATTGGTGATTACCATATTAGTGACCGTGGTGAAGAGTATTTAGATACTGGCGGAAGTCAGGCCTATAGTAAGCGGGTGGGTCGTCCAAGTGCGGTTCAGTACCGCCTAGGCGCTAAATCAACATTAGATTTCCCAAACAACTTCGTTGGTCCAGAGAAGTGTGGTGAGTGTCACGCGACTCAGTATGAAAAATGGCAACGTTCGCGTCACGCAAACGTGATTCGTTTCCCAAGCGAAATTACCGATAAAGAAGTACCAAATGGTGATTTGAATGCAAAACTTTATGGTAGTGATGCATCAATGCTGCCAGACGGTGTTCGTGCTGACGATGTGTATGCCATTATTGGTACGCCACGTACTAAGTACGGCTTCATGGATAGTTGGTTAGTACGTGGTACGTACCATATTCGTGATGGTTTGCTATCAGAAGGCACAGGTAAGATGGTCGCTGGTGGTAACCAGTTCTCTCGTGGTTGGGCTGAATGGCTAACGCCAGAAATGGCTAAGAAAATTAATAAAGCTATCCCTGAGTTCCCAGTAACGCTAGAAGAGTTTGGTTCATCGGGTTCGCATCAGTGGGGTATGACTTCATACGGTGCTAAGTACGAAAAAGAGATGCTATTCCAACCGGGTAGCTCTTACTGTGAAATGTGCCACACCTACAAATTTGACTTCCAAAACCAGCAAGAGTTCTTTGATGCACTTGGCGATGCTAAGAAGCTGCAAGAGCACACTATTTCTAAAGGTATTGCTTGTGAAGAGTGTCATGGCGCAGGCGGTCACTTAGATGGCGGTACTGGCGGCATGCAGTCTAACTGTGAGCGTTGTCATCAGCGTTTCTTCTTTGTTGACGCATTAGCGGATACAGAGCAAGCACAAGAGAAAATGGAATACGCGTTTGGCGTATACATGAAGTCTGCTTGTCCATCTTGTGGTACTGAAGGTTCGCAAATGTTTGCTTCTTCTCACTACGAGAAAGGCATGCGTTGTACAACGTGTCACGATCCACACGAAGTAACAGACGGTGACTTCCTATCAGGTTTCTCTACGCCAAAGCTGAAGAAAGACTGTGTTGACTGTCACGAAGCGCAAGCAACGATTGCAGACAACACTGATACTCACAGCAAGCAAACTTGTCAAAGCTGTCACATGCCAAACATGGGTAGCTGTGAAAACTTCGCTGCGATTCAGTTCCCAGATAATGCAGGTTTTGACGCGGTTCGTCGTTCACACATGTGGAAGATTGATATCGACCCAGAGCGTAAGACACTTAACCCACCTGAAGGTCAACCACGTGATTCAAGCGTGAAAGGCTGGACTGTGGCTAAGAACGAAGAAGGTCACAACTACTTAGACTTAATGTGGTCATGTGCTCGTACCGCGATTTCTGACAAAGACGTAGTGGATAACAAGGGTTGTCATAGCCCGTTCCAGTCTGAGCTAGAAACAGGCCTACATTACAACGACCAGATGGAAATCTACGGCGAAGTAATGAAGATGCAAACTCCGGTTAAAGAGGTGTACGCACAAGTTGAGCAAGCGCTTGAACGCATCGATACGCTACTAGAAGTGACTAAGTTGTCTACTGCAGACAAGACTGAAGTGCTAATGCTAGCTGAGAAAGCGCAAGAAACTATTGACCTAATTAAGAAAGATGGTTCATGGGGTGTGCACGGCTTCCGTTACAGCAGTAAGCGTCTAGACGCAGCACTGACTTATGTTACCCAAGCTCAAAACATTCTTGACGGTGTTGGTTACAGCGCTAAATAAATGTAATTGAGTTAATACCGACCTCAACCTAGGCGTGCTTAGGTTGAGGTAACAAAGAGAGAAATTATGAATAGAGTACTGGGAAGTGTCGTTTTCACCGTCTTGTTATCAATGCTATCAGCGGGCAGTTATGCCGGTGGTGGTCAAGAGATGGGCCCTGCTAAATATTATGAGGATCCGCTACAAACGATCACCATGATGGAAGCACAAACCTTAGTGGGCAAAGAGGGAGTTTACTTCTTTGATGTCAACACCTTGGAATTATGGGCAGAAGGATTCATTCCAGGCGCTGTTTATTTCAACGTAAAAAATTGGAAAGACTTGCTGCCCAAAAACAAAGATGCACTCATGGTTTTCTACTGTGCAAACCGTCTTTGTAATGCCAGTGAAATTGCTGCTCGACATGTGATGAAGCTGGGTTACACCCAGGTACTTCAGATGCCAGATGGAATATATGGCTGGCGTTTAGCTAATCGAGTAACAGAAAAGCCATAACGGATTATGTAAATTTATTTTTTAGTGAGATTGATTATATGAAAAAGCTTAAAAAAAGTGTCTTGGCCGTTGTGTCTTGTCTAACCCTATCAGTATCTATGTCGTGTTTTGCTAATAGCGATTTGACCACTGACGTTGAAAAGGAATCGTACAGCATAGGCGCGTCATTTGGTCACCATATCTCTAGTCAGGTATATGGCCAAGCTCAGTTAGGTGCAGAAGTTGATATGGGGCAAGTGGTTAACGGTTTACTCGATGCTTTGAAAGATGAGACAAAAATGTCTAAAGAGGAAATTGTGACTTACCTAAATCAACGTGCTGAAACGCTGAATGCGGCCAAGCAAGTCAAGTTAGATGCACTGACTGCTAAGAACTTAGCAGCGGGTGAATCTTTCATGGCTGAAAACGCTAAAAACAGCGATGTTAAGCAAACAGAATCAGGTCTGCAATATGAAGTGATCACCATGGGTGACGGCGCAATGCCACAAGGCAATGACGTGGTAACCGTGCACTACAAAGGCACTCTGATTGATGGCACTGAGTTTGACAGTACTTATGATCGTGACGAACCGAACCGTTTCTCTTTAGTTACCGTTATTGAAGGCTGGCAAGAAGCGCTTGCACTTATGCCTCAAGGGTCAAAATTTAAGTTAGCAATCCCCCCTGCACTTGCTTACGGCGACCGTGTTGTTGGCATGATCCAACCTCATTCTACTTTGGTATTTGAAGTTGAATTGGTCAAAGTTGAAGCGCCTGGTGAAGGCGCTCATGGCATGGGTCTTAGTGGCATGGGTATGGGTGGCATGATGGGCGGCTCAATGGGCGCCAATCCACACAACTAAATTTGATATTAATTATTGATGTAGAGCCAAAATGAATACTGTACTGATAAGTATCTCAATTATTTTATTCTGTTCGACAGCGTTCCTTTTTTGTCACCATTTAAGGTACGACAAAAAAATCTGCGAACTGGAATCAGATGTTGGGCACTTTTTTGGCTCTACGATTAACTTCGACTCAGTTGAGGTTAATCAAAACAATAATTATTACTTTGTAACCATTGGTTTATTTCTTATTAGTGTTTCAGCTTTACTTTATTTAACAGTTGGCAGTTATCAGAATTTGGACTCAGCCAAGGTTGATTACAATATTGATTATTTGCTCGTTGCAGATATTAACAAAGGCCAGAAACTCGCAATAGAAAACCCCGGTGAACCACTAGTGCTATTAGGGCTAGCCCAGTCATATGTTGACGGAGGCTTATACAACGATGCGCTAGGAACCTTAGACCAACTATTGGCGATAGACGCCGAAAACACTGAAGCGTTAGGGCTTAAAGCAACGTCTATGTACTACCGCGATGACCGCGTTATCAACATGGACACTTCTTTAGTGATCGCGAGGGCGCTAACTCTGCATCACCAAGAATTACATACCCGATTATTAATGGCTAATGATGCTTACCTTAACGGTAATTATCAAAAGGCGATTGATAACTGGAATATTGTTTTAACCAATAAAGTGCAAGCGTTTAATCATGGTGCAATTCAATTCGCCATCGACAAGTCTAAGGGCAAATTAACGCAAGTTAAATCCTAGTGGTTAATAACCCCAAATAAACGTACTAGCAAAAATATTAAATATAAAAATTACGTGTCGGTGTTAAACCGATAATCGGAGGATGCTGTGAGTGAAAATCTAGAGAGGCGGAGGTTCCTGAAAGGTCTAGGAGCTAGCTCTTTGATATTGGCACCGCTAGGGTGTAGCTCGGTCAAAGACAAGGAAGATACCAACAAGCCTCACTACGTTATGGTTTTCGACCAAAACAAATGTGTTGGTTGTGGTGAGTGTAAGGATGCTTGTAACAAGGCTAACCACTTACCAGAAGGTAAATCACGCCTGTTAATGGAAGAGCAATCAAGTGCGGTTGAAGGTCAACCTTGTCCACATTGTGGCAAAACGGGTGACTGTGGTTGTCAGCGCAAGTTTGTGCGTGTTTCATGTCAGCAATGTAAGAACGCTCCTTGTGTAACAGTTTGCCCAACTGGCGCTGCACATCGCGATGAGAAGACTGGCATTGTTACCATGGACGCGTCTAAATGTGCCGGCTGTAAGTACTGTATTGGTGCTTGCCCGTATGACGCACGTTTTATCAACAAAGAAACTGACGTAGCCGATAACTGTGACTTCTGTCTAAACAGCAAACTTGCCATTGGCGAGCTACCTGCTTGTGTGCAGCAGTGCCGTTACGATGCGTTGATTTTTGGTGATGCAAACGACCCAACTTCATATGTGAGTAAGTTATTAGCAGTGAAGGACTCGGTACGCATTAAGCCGGGCTTCGGTACTGAACCTAGCTTGCGCTACATCCCTATTGTGAAGTTAGGAGTATAGTCATGGACGGTAATATTGAATTTACCATGGGCCTGTCACAAGGCATCGCTTGGCCTTGGCCAATTGCGGTTTACCTGTTCTTTGCTGGTATCTCTGGCGGCGCACTATCGGTTGCTCTGTTCATTCGTTTCTACAAAAAACAAACTGAAAACACGCCTTTCTTAAAGGCGGCGTCTTTGGTTTCGTTAGTCACGATTGCACTAGGTATGCTATGTCTGGTTTTAGACTTAACCAATCCGCTGTTCTTCTGGCGAATCTTGGTGTTCTACAACCTAAACTCAGTGATGTCAGTAGGTGTTATTGCACTATCTGCCTATATTCCGTTAGTCGCGTTAGTGACCTTGTTTGCGATGGAAGAAGAGATCAAAGCATTTAAGCCTTTGAACTTCTTACTACCAATCATCGACAAGTTACGCGGTATTCGCGCACCATCTGAAAAGCTAGTCCTGGTACTTGCTATGTCAGTGTGTGCTTACACGGGTTTCTTGATCTCTGCACTAATCCGTTTCCCAATTATCAATACTTCAGTATTGCCAGCGCTATTTGTTGCATCAGGCCTTTCTGCGGGTGCCGCTGCTGCCAAAATGATTGCAGTATCAGTATTCAAAGAAGACTTACACAGCAAAGACATGCACACATTACATGGCTTTGAATGGCCAGTTATGGCGGCTGAAGCTCTGTTCCTATTCATGATTATCATGTCTTTAGCTACCGGTAATGAAGGTGCACAAGCTGCATTTGCTGGTTTCCATACTGGCGTGTGGGCTAACGTGTTCTGGATTGGTGTTGTGGGTATCGGTTTTGTGGGTCCTCTATTGCTTAACTTCGCCACAGGTAAGGCCTTTAGCCATTCAGCTAAAGCGTTTTACATGTCTGGCATGTGTGCAGTAGTAGGCATGATGTGTCTGCGTATGTTTGTTATTTACGCCGGCCAGCTAAATGCCATTTAGTCTAATGAATTCGATAGCCGTTTAAGTTTCCCCGACTTAACCTGTGCCTCGATTTTATAGACGAAAGTGAGTAGCGAGTTTGCGGTCACTGACTCTTCAGTGCGCTTGAGCTTAGCCTTTAGTGCTGAGCTTAGCGCGGGAGTGAGTGACCCCTAACTCAATACAAATAATGTTAGTCGTAGTGGTTGTGGTAAAGAAGCCGCAAGTCTTTGAGCGCTTTCCCTATGGGTGCTTAGTGATCTATTCGCTTCATTATTACAGCCATAAATTAGACTAGCTGTGAGTAAGCTAGCCCTTTGGTGTCGCCCCTGCAAGGCAATTGAAGGGCTAGCCTGAAAGCACAGTGATTTGGAATTATCATGAAAAAGTTAATCTGTTTACTATTTCTTTTACCGTTTTTGAGTGCGTGTAGCGAAAGCAGCGCAGATGCCAAGCAATATACGGCCGAGGCCATCCATGAGCATGACCGCTGCCATCTGTGCGGCATGATGATCACCAAGTATCCAGGCCCTAAAGGTCAGGTTCACCTTAAGGGACAAACTGTTGTACCTAAGTTTTGCTCGACTCGTGACATGTTTAACTTTGCACTGCAACCGGAGAACAAACGTCAAATTGAAGCGCTATTTGTGCATGATGTAGGGGCAACCGATTGGGAACACCCAACAGATGACGCCTTTATCGATGGCAAAACCGCTTGGTATGTTTATGGCACCAGTAAAAAAGCCGTGATGGGGCCTGCTGTGGCCAGTTTTAAAAACCAAGACGATGCGGTTAAGTTTGCCCAAGAGTTTGGCGGCGCCGTTCTGCCTTATGAAAAGATTGATATTGAGCTGCTCGCTGGCGAATAACGAATCTTAACTTGTATTCATTAGGTTTTAAGGTGAGTGAGTGCTTACCTTTTGTTGAAATTATCTATGAAAAATGTCAGCTGCAGCAAAAAGTTGAGCCAGGTATTAAATCGATTACAGGTTACAGTCAAGGTAGCTTGTCTGTGTTTTGTGTTCAGCCCTGCGAGTTTCGCAGCCACGTATGTGGTGGCCAATGCAGAGATGCTTACTCAGCAGCTAGAAAGTGTCGCTGCGGGCGACACGGTTTTACTTAAAGCGGGCACTTATCTTGGCCGGTTTGCAGTCCATCAGCCAATCACCTTAACTGGTGAGAAGGGCGCGATTATTGATGCTGAGGGGCGTGGCAGCGCGATCACAATTTTTAGCTCAAATGTCACTATTTCAAGCGTGCAAATTCAACATTGGGGCGGCGATCTTTATGAGCGCGACTCTGGTATTTTATTGCAAGATAACGCCAACCATGTACGCATTGAGTCAAACCGGCTCAGTGGTGATGGCTTTGGTGTCTATTCAGAAAACGCCAGCCATATCACCGTGGCTCACAATGTTATTACTGGTAACCCTGAGCTATATAAACTCGACCGAGGCGATGGTGTCTATCTTAAAGGGTTTGATGCATCAGTGGTGCATAATAATGAGATCGCCAATGTGAGAGACGGTGTGTATCTCGAAACTAGCACCAATAGCTTAGTGTTCGATAATCGCTTCCACTCTGCGCAGTATGGTATTCACTACATGTATACCAAGCACGATGAAGCCTATGGTAACGCGGCTGACAACGTCGATGGTGGTTACGCCATTATGAGCTCCGAATTCGTAAGTCTGCATAATAATCAATCTTCTAACACCCTAGACTTTGGTGTACTGCTTAACATAAGTAAGCACTGCAACATCAGTAACAACCGTATTTCACTCGCCCATAATCCTCAAGGAACCGCCGAGCTAGGCAACGAGGGCAAGGGTATTTTTATCTACGGCGCTCGTGATAACCAAGTCACTCATAACCTTTTTTCAACCAGTGACATTGGCATCTATATGGCCATGGGCGGTGAGGGCAACCAGGTTTACGGCAATCAGTTTGTTAATAACCAAATTCAAGTGAAATATGTAGGTGACTCGCTTTTAGAATGGAGCCATCAGGGCAAAGGAAATTACTGGAGCGGCTATATGGGCTGGGATGCTAACCATGACGGTATAGGAGACAAGTCATACCGTCCAAATGACAGTCTAGATAAGCTTTTTTGGCTCTATCCAGAGGCACGGTTTTTAATGAATAGTCCTGTTGTTGCAGTGCTGCGTTGGGTGCAAGAGCAATTTGACGTTGGCACCGCGACTGGCATTGTCGACAGTTTCCCCTTACTTAGCTTCCCAGCGCAAAGTTCCTCAACGCAAAGCCTAGGCGATGAGTACCACTTCAATAAGGTATCGATGTAATGAGTATTGCTACGCCAAATGACAGATTTAAAGATGGCTGCAACATTGAGAATCAGATGTCTGAACTGCCGATAAAGTTAATCGATGTTAGCCTCAAATATAATGATTTTACCGCACTAGATAAGGTTAGTTTTGAGGTGCATGCCGGGCAGACGATGGCATTGCTTGGCCATAATGGGGCGGGTAAATCGAGCATAATTAAGATTATATTGGGCCTGATTGCGCCGACCTCGGGCATTGCTAAAGTCATGGGGCAATGCGCAGCGTCAAGCAAAGGTAAGCACAAGATCAATCTTGGCTATCTTCCTGAAGATGTTAGCTTCTACGACAAGCTCACAGGTCTTGAGGTACTCAGTTATTTTGCGGCGTTAAAGGGGAGCGGTAAAACACGTATCGACTCGCTCATTGAGGAATTTGGGCTCGAATATGCCCAGCATCGACAACTAAAGACCTACTCAAAAGGCATGAAGCAACGTCTTGGTGTGGCGCAGGCTATTTTATCAGAGCCGAAGATTTTACTGCTTGATGAGCCAACCGTCGGACTCGATCCACAGGCATCGCAGTTCCTCTATGGCAAGATTCATCAACTTAAACAGGCAGGCTGCGCCGTGGTGATCTCGACCCACGAGCTATCTCTGGTGGAGTCTCATCTGGATCGGGCTTTGATTATGGCCAAAGGTAAGCGGGTCGCATTAGGCACCTGTAGTGAGCTGAGCCGCGGCAGTACATTAAAAACCAGCATCAAGTTTACAGAGCTCAGCGAAAGAGTTAAGTCCAATGCCTTTCTACAGCAATTTTATCAAGATGGCGTGCTGCAGTTTCAAGCTGATAGTAAAGCTGACATCGTTAAACACTTAGTCTCTCAATGCCAAATATTTGATTTTGAAATCAAAGAGCCACGGCTGGAAGATATCTACCACGATTTAATGGGGCAGGCCTTAGGCTCCCCAGTAGGGCAGTCATAAAATGCAGATGAATAGACTTAAATCCCCGATTTTGATTATTGCCTATAAAGAGATCTGCGATAGTTCACGCAATCGGTGGTTAACCTTTATGGGCAGTATATTTCTACTGCTTTCCTTAAGCGTCAGCTTCGCCGGTAGTGCAGTGACGGGCAGCCTATATTTGCCCGAGCTTGATAGCCTAATGAGTAGTCTCGCGACCATCTCAGTCTTTATCATTCCCTTAGCGGCAATTTTACTGTGTTACGACAGCTTCGTGGGTGAGGAAGAATCTGGCACCTTGCTATTGCTGCTATCCTATCCGTTAACGCGGATGCAAATTTTATTTGGTAAGTTACTCGGTCATGTGACGGTCATGTTTGTTGCCACTGGCACCGCCTTTGGTTTAACCGCAATACTACTCATGCTGCTAGGCGAGCATTACAATAAAGGCCAGCTCATTAGTGCTTTTGTACAGTTTTTGATTAGTAGTAATCTGCTCGCGCTAACCTTTATTTTAATCAGTTATATCGTCAGCCTTAAAAGCACCGAGAAAGCCAAGGCGATTGGCGGTTTACTGCTTATCTGGTTTTTGTTTGTGCTTATCTACGACCTGTTGCTATTAACGATATTGGTATCGGATTTCTCTTTCGCCAATCAGTATGTCATCAACGCCTTGATCGCCATGAGTCCCACTGACCTTTATCGCGCAATTAACTTAGTTGCGATTGATGGAGGCAGTGCCAGCGGCAGTTTAGCCATGATAGCGACTACAGATTGGGGCTTGCCGGGAATGTATGGATTAATGCTGCTGTGGATTTTATCGCTGACGGCTATTTCTCATCAAATATTTAAGCGTAAGCCACTTTAGGCGTTTTAAGCTCTAGGGAAAATGGCAAGCGGAGGGGGAAAACGTGTATTACTAAAGAGGTAATATTATTAAGTTCTAAATTTGTGAACACTAGCGATAATTACCCCACTTACCTAGACTGTTTTGAGCCAATAATCACATTCTGCTTAATTACTTAGTTGTAGAATTTGTAACGATGATAAATTTGTAAAAATCAATTACGTATATAAGTAGTAGAGGTTAATTGTGTTGAAAATCACTCCTTATTTGGAGTTAGATACCGAAGCTAACCAGTTAGTAGACCATGTGAGTGGGACCAATGTCAGTTTGACCTTTTCTGAGTCAGCTGTACTACACCGTCTTTTACTGTCTTCAAACCCTGTTTGCTCAAAAGAAGAGTTACTTAGCGCCGGCTGGCCCGATCGTGTAGTGGCCGTGACTTCTTTAACTCAATGCATTAGTACTTTGCGTAAAAAGCTTGATGGTTATCGTGAAGTTCAGTTAAAAACCATTGCTCGGCGCGGATATCAGCTGCATATCTCGACCCAATCCCATGTGAAAATGTTGGCGGTCAATGACGCAGAGTCGATGCGCGCTGCATTTTTTGACGTCTCTCTTTTAGTCAAAGTTTCCGGCGTCGTTATTATCTTGCTGCTTATTGTGCTCGCTTGGTATTTTAGCGATTACCATAAGGTTAAGCAGAATTTATCTCGCTGGAATAGCGATAGTCAATTTGAGCTAAAAGTAGGTGGCTTAAAAGGCAGTGCTCAACTGCTTTATAAAGACGATGCCCCGCATTTGCACCCGTTCATGTGGGAGAAACATCTAGAACCCGATACTAACTTCTTAACTTGCCATGAAGATTTTAATGCCTTTGCTGCAACGGATGGTGACAATTACTCTATCGCATTATGTCCGGGTAATGATAAAGAACAGTGCGCTGGTAAAGGCTTAATTAACTTAACGTCAGTGGATTCAGAGCCTGCAAAGCTTAATCTACAAGAGTTTGTTGACCTATCGAGTGCCATGGAGCAGCGCATCCGTTACAACCGCGTGATGCTACCAGAAAGCACCGATACCAGTGGTGCGCTGCTTGAGCATAACTATCAAGCCGATGTGTATTTTCCGGTGAAAGATGAGTTACTTATTCGCGCCGATATTAATATGTCACTGATCTATGATTCAGCTGATACGGGGGAATTCCACTCATCGACCTGTATTACCGACCAAGACTGTTTAACCACGCCGATTAAATACAAGGTGCGTGGTCAGTTTACCCAATACTCGGGCATGATTGATGGCCTTGAGGCCGATATCTTTCAGGTAAAAGTTGAGCAGAAAGACTTAGTGGGTCCAGATAAGCTCAATGACTCGGCGGTGCGTTTTTATCGCGATTTGAGAAAACGCGATATTAAGGATAAAGAGCTGTATTACATTCGAATTCATCAGGATCACAAAACGGCGGTTTGGATTATCCCGCTGTTTGGGCAGGTTACGGCTTGGTACCATTATGAGAGGTTCGATATCTAACTTGATATCGAGGTCAAGTTTGGTGAGGCATCAGGCTGCGCCTGACTTATAAGTTAGACTGCGTCTAACAGTTACTAGCAATCAAGCTGCGCTTGATAAAGGTCGTGGCGCTTCGCTCCACATTAGGGGCATCAGGCTGCGCCTGACCAAAGTCGTGAGCTTCCAGCTCACACTCGGGCAAAAGGGGGACAACAGCTTCCCCCTCTTGCATCTCCCGAGCCGCCCCGACGAAGTTACATGCATTAGATACGGGCCTCATACTCCAATAAAAATCGCCTAACGGCTCAGATGGGACATCCATGTCCCGCCGAGCCTGAACCATCATCCATGATGGCTCCATGGCATTTTCATCTGCGTATTTCGGCAACTTCGATGGGGAGTGGTGTTTTCTGTGAGTTCAGTATTACATCAAGCTCATCATCAAATTAGTGGCTCTAAAAGCACATTATGCTGCATGGATAATGTCCAGCACGTTTTGTTGTTATCTTTTAAAACAATAGGTTATATTTTGGCTTAGAACATTATCAAGCTGCACAGATAATTGTTGAAAATGCAGCAGCGATAACAAGGTTATCGCTGCTGCATTTTAATAAGACGTTAGCTTGAATATCGCAGGGAGGAGGTAATCGATGATTTTATATAAATATGTTTCTTTTAGTTCCGCAACAAAGATCATTAAAGGTGAATCCATTGGTTTTACGTGCTTAGAAGATTTAAATGATCCATTTGAAGGAACAAACTTTGGTTTCTCTTCATTAGGTGACGTAAAGCCGCAATCAGCTACAAGAGTGTTTAAAAGTAATTTCTCTCGGAGATATGCACTTTTATCTCTTACTAGAAATCCTCTGAATCCACTCATGTGGTCACATTATGGTGATTCACATAAAGGAATTGTAATAGGTATCGATATAGAGTCAGCTGGCTTAATTTCTACTGACGAATTTGTTATCCCAGCCCAATTGGGGGAAATTACTTATGTGGCAACAAAAAATAAAGATCTAAATGGTATTCCGTCAATCGAAAAACTTAATGAGATCAAAAAGGATGACTTGAGTTTCACCTCCGAGATTAAGAATTATTTAAAACAGGCTTTTTTATATAAATCTTTAGAGTGGGGCTACGAAGAGGAAGTCAGAGTCATTAAATCACTTTCAAACTTCAAATTCTCATATCATAGTGAGTACGATGAAATTTTAAGTAATTCCGTAGGTAGTACCTGGAATAAGATCAGGAACAGCGCATTAGGTCAGCCATTATTCTGTTTTAAAATTCCAAGTCATGCTATCAAAGAGGTCTATCTAGGTACAAATTTTTATCGTAATGCGTGTCGCACTAATGAAGGCAAAGATAAGCAATGGTTTGATGAGCAATTGGAATATTTCAAGGCACAAAATTTTGAGCTATATGCCTGCGAACCCGATTATAGCGGTTGGAATTTGAGTGCAAGACTACTTTCAAGCTAGAAAAGTTGGGTCAGAGTAAACTATTCAGAGCCGGTGTTTGCTTCTCAAAAAATCGGGGCTAAGTAAGGTTTTTACTTTGGACTCATTCAACGCTCAAAACTTACAAAAAACACCTAATTCCCCATCGAAGTTGCCGAAGTACGTTGGAAACTCTTTGTAAACCAGAGTCGCGTGATGCCGACAGGGATGTAGGCGTAGCTTTCGCGGGGCAGGCCGTTCTATGGCATCCGTGCCATCACGGCATTTGTGAATCCATTCACATCAGATGCCCCATCGGAAGCGTTAGCGATTTATCCATAAGTATGAGGCCTGTATCTAATGCATGTAACTTCGTCGGGGCGGCTAGGACTCTTTATGAAAGAAATGGCCAAGAGGGGATTGCTGTTGATCCCCTCTTGGCCGAGTGTGAGCTGGAAGCTCACGACTTTCTTCGGCCGATAGGCCGCATCTTGGCAATGGAGCCCCATCATAGACACCCATCGTTAATGGCATGTTTTGTTGCCTCTTACTAAGCTTTAGTTATTGCTGAAGTAGGAGGTTGTTATGCCCCGCGCTAGAAGTACGCTAATTAGTCTTGAAGACACGCCTTATTATCATTGCTGCAGTCGGGTGGTTCGACGGGCTTTCTTGTGTGGTGATGATAAGTACACAGGCAAGAATTATGACCATCGACGAGGTTGGGTTGAAGCGCAAATACTCAAGTTAACAGAGGTATTTGCAATTGATGTAGCAGCTTATGCAGTGATGAGTAATCATCTGCATGTGGTGCTCTATATCGACCTAGAAACGGAAGCCCCATCAAAGACACCCATCGTTAATGGCATGTTTTGTTGCCTCTTACTAAGCTTTAGTTATTGCTGAAGTAGGAGGTTGTTATGCCCCGCGCTAGAAGTACGCTAATTAGTCTTGAAGACACGCCTTATTATCATTGCTGCAGTCGGGTGGTTCGACGGGCTTTCTTGTGTGGTGATGATAAGTACACAGGCAAGAATTATGACCATCGACGAGGTTGGGTTGAAGCGCAAATACTCAAGTTAACAGAGGTATTTGCAATTGATGTAGCAGCTTATGCAGTGATGAGTAATCATCTGCATGTGGTGCTCTATATCGACCTAGAAACGGTAAACAACTGGTCAGATAGAGAGGTGGTCGAACAGTGGCATAAGTTGTTTAATGGGACGGGTTTAACTAAAAAGTTTGCTAAAGGTGATGTGATTGAAGAGTGTATGGTCACAACGCTAAAGCGTCTTATTGCGACGTACCGTTCACGACTTTGTGATATTAGTTGGTTTATGCGTTGCCTCAATGAGCCTATCGCTAGGCAAGCTAATTATGAAGACAACTGTACAGGTCATTTCTGGGAGGGGCGATTCAAGAGCCAAGCATTACTGGATGAAGCTGCAGTGCTCGCCTGTATGGCTTATGTAGAGCTTAATCCTATTAGAGCTAAGATGGTCAAAACACCTGAAAAGTCGGACTACACCAGCTTACAATTAAGAGTTAATGCGGCTCTAAAAGGTAAGCAGCCTGCTAAGTTACTGCCGTTTATCGGTAACGAGAGACAACACCAAACCAAAGGTATCAACTTCTCTCTTCAAGATTATCTAACACTTGTTGATGAAACAGGTCGAATGATTCGTGATGATAAACGAGGGGCCATTTCTCCTAGCACTGAAAAGATACTCAATAGGCTGAATATCCCCTGCGATAACTGGATAAAAGTCACCACCGAGTTTGGCAAGCTGTTTCATGGCCCTGTTGGCTCGTTGCAGGAGCTAACTCATTATTGCGAACATTTAGATAAGCGACGACGGCACTTCGCTAATAGCTGTCACCATCTACAAGTCGGCTAAGAATTTCTAAACAAATTACTCGTTATACCGTTCTAGTTCGGTTGGATTTTTACGCTCGTTTTTTAGCTTATTTACTCTAAACCCCTCAGTTTTATCCAGTTAATCACTAAATTATTTGCCTGCCATCAAATAATGCTACACCTCATGTTTATAGTTTGAGAAAGATTTCGTTATAACGGTTATATTGTTGATTATTAATGGGTGGCTTTGCTTAAAGCTATGGTTTGAATCACAATCATGTTGAGCAAACACCGAACATTCGTGATATTACCCTGCATCTATAGGGATTCCGCGGATTTTTAGCTCTTAAAGTATCAGCTGTAGGCTGATTTATTGTAGGAAAGTATGACCAAATATTTAATTACTTTTTTAGTAATGTTTTCCATATTTGCATGTAGTAGCGATACCACTAGATTAACCCAATCGCATATCCTTACATTGAATGATGTAATATTTGATAAAAACACAATAGTTCGTTACACCGCTGATTATAAAGATATTATTGTTCCAAGTGATTTTAATGGTGTACCAGTAACCTTTATCGAAGATAGAGCGTTTGCTAAAAATGCCCTGACCAATATATCGATCCCTGATTCGGTTGCGCATATAGGGGAAGAGGCCTTTGCTGAGAACGCTTTAATAAGCGTCACTATTCCTGATTCTGTTACACATATCGGAAATTGGGCGTTTGCTAAAAATGCCTTGGCTAGCGTCACTATTCCTCATTCTGTTACGCATATTGGAGATTGGGCGTTTATTAATAATGCCTTGGCTAGCGTCACCATCCCTAATTCCGTTACATATATAGGATTTAGGGCATTTAAAAATAATGAGCTTGCAAGTGCTTACATCCCTAACTCAGTTACCCATATAGGAAAAGAGGCGTTTAGTAACAATGCCCTGACAAGCATCACTATTCCAAGTTCCGTTAACTCTATTGCAGATGATGCGTTTGCTAATAATGCCCTGAGGAGCGTCACTATTCCTGATTCTGTTAACTCTATCGGAGATGATGCGTTTAGTGGCAATGCCCTAGTGAGCGTCACCATCCCTAATTCCGTTAACTCTATCGGAGATGATGCGTTTGCTAGCAATGCCCTAACGAGTGTAACCATTCCTAATTCCGTTACCTTTATAGGGAAGCGTGCGTTTAGTCACAATGCCCTGACGAGCGTCACTATTTCTGCTTCCGTTACCTCTATAGCAAGTGGCGCGTTTAGTGGCAATGCACTGACGAGCGTCACCATTCCGGGCTCCGTTACGGCGATAGGATATGCGGCGTTTTCTCACAATGCCCTAACGAGCGTAATTATCCCCGATTCCGTTACCTCTATAGGAAACAAAGCATTTTTTTACAATGCACTTACGAGCATCACTATTCCTGGTTCCGTGACCTCTATAGGATATGCAGCGTTTTATAAGAATGCTTTGACGAGTATTAGCATTCCCAGTTCAGTGACCTCTATAGGATATACCGCGTTTGCTAACAATGCCCTGACGAGCATTGCCATTCCCGATTCCGTTACCGTTATCGAAGATGAGACATTTATTAATAATGCTTTGACGAGCGTTAGCATTCCAAGTTCGGTTAGCTCTATAGGAGTTGCAGCGTTTGCAAACAATAGCCTGAGGAGTGTCACCATTCCCAATTCCGTTACGCATATCGGAGATGATGCGTTTGGTAACAATACCCTGGTGAGCGCAACCCTTCCTAATTCCGTTACTTCTATCGGAAGCAGGGTGTTTGATTGGAATGTTGCAATAATAAGGAGATAACCACGCCCCAATCATAGAGGTGCAACCAAAGACTGCAACCAAAGACAGCCATGTTAATGGCACTCTCAAACCAGTTTATAGGCTTGAGAGCATATAAAGACAGGAAGTTGAGGCTGCTGAAGTCGCATTGGCGAACGGCCATTAAGACACTGCAAGGCTTAGTTCGGGATCCACAAGCATGCTATTAAATTCCTGGGGATCCCTCAGGGTCAGAGTAAACTATTCAGAGCCGGTGTTTGTTTCTCAAAAAATCGGGGCTAAGTAAGGTTTTTACTTTGGACTCTTTCAATGCTCAAAACTTACAGAAAACACCTAATTCCCCATCGAAGTTGCCGAAGTACGCAGATAAAAATGCCGTAGAACCATCATGGATGATGGTTCAGGCTCGGGGGGACATGGATGTCCCATCTGAGCCGTTAGGCGATTTTTATTGGAGTATGAGGCCGGTATCCAATGCATGTAACTTCGTCGGGGCGGCAGGGGCTCTTTATGAAAGAAATGGCCAAGAGGGGATTGCTGTTGATCCCCTCTTGGCCGAGTGTGAGCTGGAAGCTCACGACTTTAGTTGTTAGACGAAGTCTAACTTTAGAGTCAAACGGAGTTTGATTGTTTATAAGCTCAAGCGCAGCTTGATTGCTTAAAACAAAGTTCGTTAGACCTAGCCTAACGTCAAGGCGAAACCTGATCTGTGACACCTCCCCATATCCCACCACTTTGATTCGCATTCCCCTGTGCTACGGAGTACTCTTCTCTCCATCTATCTATCTATTTGTTTTATAGTTCTATTCAATCGCCAAGGATGTTGTATGGCCCAGTTTGATAAGTATGTTGCTATCGTTGTCGATCCTAATTCTCCCGAGAGTATTACCAATGCATTAGCCGAGTATCGTCAGCGTCTAGCAGACGGTTCGGCGTTTCGCTTAACCATGAACCTGTTGCTCAATGTGCAGTTTGTTAAGTCTGATGGCAGTACTCTGAGCTTGGACGATGCTGGCGATAACCGTGCTTTGGTTGAGCAGGCCATTAATACTTGCCGCTTTGACGAGAAGCTGAGTTATATCACCGAGCCAGTTTTGTTTGGCGCTGCACTGAACTTCCCTGAGTTAATGCCTGCGGTGGCTGAAACGGTTACAGCTTTGGTTGAGTTTTCTCGAAGCCGCAATGATTCTAATGATCTTTGGATTGATGACTACAACGCATTGGGTATCGAAGCCCTGTATATGCTGATTGCAACCGAGGTTAGTTATAGCTGGATGTTAGGGCGCTTCCTAGTGCCTTACTGGGATACGCAAACCATGACTGCGCCGCTGTACTTGCTCAGTGGGTTAGTCGGCAAGCATGGCTGGTCTCGCGATTTGATCAAGGCTTATGTCTGGTGTGATGGGGCAGATGTGCGCCGTTACTTCTATGAAAGCGACTCTTTTGAAAGCGATTCTTTTGAAGAGGGTTATGACGCGGCGCAGTCAGATTTATTAGCGCACCTGCAGTCTCACCCTGACGATTACAGCTATTTTAAAAGTGAGCTGCTAGCTCGGCTGCAGAGCAGTCCTATTTTGGTGCTTGCGGACGCAACGAACTCGCTAACACAGATGTTGTTTGAGTATTACGACAGCATGGGCGCTTGGTCTGTGGGATGCTCGCGCTGGGAGCTGGAAGAGCAGCAAGAAGAGTGGCAAGACAGGGTTAAGCAGCAGCGGATTGGTGGCGCTAAAGTCGAAGATGAAATTATCGCGCTAGCGGCAAGCCTTACTGAAACTCGCAGCGAATCGGAGTTTTTTGCTATAGCCGAAGCGCAGCGCAATGGCGTTGATAACGCTTATCAAGCTTGGATGCAGCCTGCTGAAGCTGAGCAAGAGATTGATACTGCAGCAGAACCAGAAGTTGAAGCAATCCAGTGGGATGAAGCAACTGGGCGTAGATTCTTTACCTGCTTGAACCCAAGAACAGACTTAATCAGCCAAAATCGTCTTGATCGTCTCAGTGATGAGCTTGGCTATCGTGGCGGTCAAGAGATCATCGAAGCCTTGCCTTATATGCCGATACATCTGGGAACTAGTGCTTATTTAGCGCAGCGGTTACATCATGATCCCAGTTTTGCCGAGCGTGATGCGATTGTTCTATGGTTTGAGCAGCACTTAAGTAAGCTACTCACTGACTTTGTTCTTAAATATTGCGAAGTACCAGAAGAGGCTAGCGAGGCACTGCATCAGTGGCTTTGCTGTGCTGAGTTTGAAGCAGATTCTGGAGCTGATTCTGGAGTTGACTCTGGAGCTGACAGTACAGAGAGTCTTGACGCACAAATGATCGAGATTGTGCGCGCAGGCATGGCTAAAGACGGGGGAAAGTCAGGGCCTGAAATCAGTGCTAAGCAGGCGGCTTATTGGACCTTGTTTACCCATGATGGTGGGCAGCGTGGGATGCTCACTATGCTGTTATTACAAAGCGCGAGCAATCTAAACCCGAGTGAAGGGTCTAGCCAGCTAGAGCCGTCGAGTCAGATTGTGCTGTTAGCTAAAAGGCATTGGCAACTCTGGCTGTCGATTGCACCTCAACGTGTGATAAATCGCATCGTTAAGTTTAAGGCCGATTATTCGCTTTACGCGGCGATGGATGATCAAGATGCCGAGACCGCTTTATTCGATTTATTGCAGCAACAGGGCGTGTCAGACGCCATGCAAGAAGCTTTTACTCTGATGACGGATCAGCGAGTCGCTGATTACCGTCCAGCGAACCCTAGATTTGCCCGTCGCTACGCGGAAAAAGTGGCTCAATATGCGCAGTTAGATAGTGCAGATACCTCTATGATAGGACGCCAGCAACTGCAGCAATTTGAGGTGTTATTGCAACAGCTTGAGTACTGCCGTGAAGATCAAGCCTTGGCATTTTACCAGCATCTTAGGGCGGTGAATCCAAATACTGTGCTGCCGATAATGCCGATGTTTGAGACCGCCTTGCTTAACACCTTAAAAGAAGATTTTGACGACGCCACAGCGCACACAGTGTATGACAAAGTCATGGCTTATCTTGCCAGTGGTGAAGGGCTAGAGGCCTTGAGCCCACAGGCGCTTAAAATGCCAAAACTGCAGGGCTGGAATCCATACCCAATGCACAGCAGTAAAGTGGGGCCGGCTGATTTTGTCTGGTTGCTGCCGACCGAGATGGCGCAGCGCCTAGCGCTGTTTTTAGCACAATTAGGTAAGCGTGGCCTGCATTGGTTGGGGCGCAGCTCTGTAGAGGAAGCTTATGTTGCTAGTCGAATCCAATCTGGTGAGATTGAAATGGCGGAGCGCTGGAGTCATTGTGAAGTAGGCAATGAGCGACACGCAGACTGCGACATGGGCAGTTCGCTCGATGTAGCGAAACAAAGCTGGGTACTAAATTGGCTCGACAGGGCTGGCGTGCCAGAAACATCACTGGTGTACTTTGCCGTGCATGAGGGTTATGAGCAGCAGGCGTTTGTGCGCATGTTAGCCGCTGAAAATCGTCTGCCTGATATGCAAGACTGGCTAACAGCTGATGAACGTGTGCAGTTGCTTGAGATGTTACAAGGCGCTGAATCACTGACCGACGCTACCACTCAGAGTTTTTTACAGGATTGCTCTAGCGCTGTGAAGCAGTTGGCTAATAAGCTGTTTGGTAACCGAATTTAGCAGCAATAGAACTGGGTGGCTGTGTTGCTGCCACCCATCCCCCTTTCTTGTAAGGGGCTCTTTTTAACATGAGCATTTTTACTTAATAACTGATTGGCCACTCTTTAACTGTTAATTGTTGAATACCCCGCTGCAAATCTATAATCAGCTCGCTGAGCATGTTTCATCAATCACAGTCTAACCACACCTCTTCATAATGGTTCTAAGCATTATTCAGATGCTAATAATCCACACCGCTCACTTCTCAAAATAGCGCTTTAAAACATGTTTTAAAGCCTTTAGCGCTCGACTGAGTGTTTAGACTGATATCTATTTACTATTTTGCGCAGCACACCGAGATGGGGCTACCTCTTTATGATTGTAACTGCGCCAACTCTTATACCGCCTGAGCTAGCGAGATTTAGCTATTAACGCTTGCTTGGTTTTTAACCGCTCCGTTGTAACTTTTTTGCGATTTGAAAAACGTAAACTTGTTATTTTTATATCTAAAAACATCTCTCCGTCTGTATTTATCTTATTGTTTTTTAATGTAAATGTTGTTTTTACATCTAATTGCTTCTAATGCTTTTTCTAGTGTGCTGTAGCGCAGGTTTTTACTGTTTTTTATATGGAAAATAGACATCGCTCAGTTGTTTAGCTCAATCGGTGAACGGTTAGTTTTTAAAAAAGTAGGCTTAAACAAGCCTGCAAAAACAGTGAAAAAAATAAAATAATATAAGTAGGAGTGAATGATGAGACGGTGGAAACACAAGGTAGCATTAAGCATGCTGTTTTGTTTTGGTGCCATTGCCAATGCGAACGCTGCTGGAAAATATGACAGTATTCCCCAAATGGGTAAAACCGCTAAAGGGGCAATAGCTGAATACAACGGTATGCAACAAGTCAACGGCGTAAAAACGCTGCAAGACTATATTGTTCAAGAAGAAGAGTTATTTGATTATTTGTTCGAAAACCACCCAGTTTTTAAATATCAGCAAGCCGGTAACTTAATTGGTGATTACCATATCAGTGACCGTGGTGAAGAGTATTTAGATACGGGTAAAAGCCCAGATTATAGTGAACGTGTTGGCGCACCTCGCGCAGTTCAGTACCGTCTAGGTGCTAAATCAATTCTAGATTATCCAAACAACTTCGTTGGCCCTGAAAAGTGTGCTGAATGTCATGCGACTCAATATGAGAAGTGGCAGCGTTCGCGTCATGCTAAAACAATTCGTTTCCCGGGTGAACACCCAGAAGTGGATAACGATATTGAAAAAACCATGTACAACACTAAAGATACCTCAATCTTACCTGACGGTATTACCCCTGACATGATCTATGCAACTGTGGGTACACCGCGTACCAAATACGGTTTCATCGATGCGTGGCTTGTACGTGGTACTTACCACATCAGAGACGGTTTATTACGTGACGGTACCGGTAAAATGGTAGCGGGTGCTAACCAGTTCTCTCGTGGTTGGGCTGAATGGCTAACGCCTGAAATGTCTAAGAAAATTAACGATGTTATTCCTGAGTTCCCAACAACCCTAGCGGGCTTCGGTGGTTCAGGTTCGCACCAGCAAGGTATGAGTTCATATGGTGCTAAGTACGAAAAAGAGATGTTGTTCCAACCTGCGAGTTCTTACTGTGAAGTGTGCCATACGTTTAAGTTTGACTTTCAAAACAAGCAAGAGTTCTTCGATGCATTAGGCGATCCTAAGAAGCTTCAAGAGCACACGATTTCTCGTGGTATCGCTTGTGAAGAGTGTCATGGCGCGGGCGGTCACTTAGATGGCGGTACTGGCGGCATGCAGTCTAACTGTGAACGTTGTCACCAACGCTTCCAGTACGACCCAACACTTGCTGACACGCCTCAAGCACAAGAAAAGCGTGAATACGCTTTCGGTGTGAAGATGAAGTCACTCTGTCCATCATGTGGTACAGAAGGTTCACAGATGTATAACTCTGTGCACTACGAGAAGGGCATGCGCTGTACGACTTGTCACGATCCACACGAAGTGACTGATGGTGATTGGCAGTCTGGTTTCACTACTCCGAAGCTGAAGAAAGACTGTAAAGATTGTCACGAAGCGCAAACATTGATTGCTGAAAATTCAGATACTCACAATAAGCAAACTTGTCAAAGCTGTCACATGCCTAACATGGGTAGCTGTGAAAACTTCAAGGCACTGCAGTTCCCTGACCAAGCTGGTTTCGACGCAGTACGTAAGTCTCATATGTGGAAGATCCAGGTTGATCCAACACTGAAGACACTTAACCCACCAGAAGGTGAGCCACGTACTCAAGGTCCTAAAGCGGGTAAAGGTTGGACTGTGGCTAAGAACGAAGAAGGTCGTAACTATTTAGACTTAATGTGGTCTTGTGCTCGTACCTCAATCTCTGACCACGACGTGGTAGAGAACAAAGGTTGTCACAGCCAGTTCCAGTCTGAACTTGAAAAAGGCCTACATTACGAAGACCAGTTAGAGATTTATGGTGAAGTGCAGAAGATGCAAACACCAGTTAAAGAGGTGTTCGCAAAAGTTGAACAAGCTCTTGTACGCATCGACCAGTTATTAGAAGTCACTAAGCTGTCTACTGAAGATAAGACTCAAGTGCTAATGCTCGCTGAAAAAGCACAAGAGACTGTTTCTCTAATCAAGAAAGATGGTTCTTGGGGTGTTCATGGCTTCCGTTATAGCCAGAAGCGTCTAGATGCTGCACTTACTTATGTTACACAAGCGCAAAACATCTTAGATGGAACAGGTTACGCAGCTAAATAAGCCGCCTAACTCGTTAACCGCCTCGGCATGCATTGCAGCGCAATAATTGCCGAGGCAATTAAAGAGAAAGATTATGAAAAAAGCACTGGGTCAAATTCTGGTAAGCCTCACGTTAATTGCAAGTTCAGCAAGCTGTTTCGCTGGTGGTGGTTCTTCGATGGCACCTGCTCATCGTTACGAACACCAGCTCAACACCATCAGCATGATGGAAGCTGAGACCTTAATCGGTAAGGAAGGTGTTTACTTTTTCGATGTGAATACGCTTGAACTTTGGGCTGAAGGGTTCATTCCAGGTGCTATTTACTTCAACGTTAAAGATTGGAAAAAGTTACTGCCTGCTAAGAAAGATGCAGTGATGGTGTTTTACTGCGCCAACCGCCTTTGTAATGCCAGCGAGATAGCGGCACATGAGGCGATGAAGATGGGCTACAGCAATGTTTTACAGATGCCAGATGGAATTTATGGATGGCGACTTTCAAATAGAGTCACAGAGAAGCCATAACAGCAGGATGTTGGGTAACAGAAGTTAAACGCAACTAGTTTATTTAAAGAGATGATTATTATGAAAAAATTCACAAAAACTACCCTAGCTGTTGTGACAGGTTTGACCCTGTTTATGTCTGCAAATTCAATGGCTAATACCGAGCTGACATCTGATGTTCAAAAAGAGTCTTACAGCATTGGTGCATCATTAGGTAAGTACATTTCAGGCCAAATTTATAGCCAAACTGAGCTGGGTGCTGAAGTGGATGTCGATCTTGTGATCGAAGGCGTTGTTGATGCACTTAAAAATAATCCACAGTTTTCAGATGAAGAAATCCTGACGTTCCTTAATCAGCGTGCCGAGATCCTCAATACTGCCCGTGAAGCGGCTGAAGCAAAAATTACGTTAGCTAATATCACGGCAGGTAATAAATACCTGGCTGAAAACAAAAATAGAGACGGTGTAAAAGAGACTGCATCAGGTTTGCAATATGAAGTGATCTCAGAAGGCGAAGGGCGTAAGCCTGCTCCACAAGATGTCGTCACAGTGCACTACAAGGGTTTCTTAATCGATGGCACTGAATTTGATGATTCACACAAGCGTAATGAGCCTAATCGTTTTGCACTAATGAGCGTGATTGATGGCTGGCAAGAAGGGATCCCGTTAATGAATGAAGGGTCGACGTATAAGTTTGCTATCCCTGCAGCACTTGCTTATGGCGACAAGCAAGTTGGCATTATCCCACCAAGCTCAACGTTAGTGTTTGAAGTGGAGCTGGTAAAAGTTGAAGCACCCGGCGATAACGCACACGGCATGGGTCTTAGTGGTATGGGCATGGGCGGCATGATGGGCGGCGGTCACTAGTTTTAGTTGATGGCGTTATTGCCAAGGTTTTAAGTTTATTGTTTTAGTTAGTTTGGTTTGTAGAGAGTCACTATGAATAGTTTAGCTATCGGCATTACTGTCACCTTATGCGCAGTTATCACCTTAATTTGGCGTCATCATCACTCTTGTCAAAAGCATGGTGTAACGCCGGTAGCTAACTCTTTTAATGATGATAGTAGCAATAAAGAGGGGGATTTTAAGGTTGCGACTGGGATGGTTGTTGTACTTATCAGCGTGACTTTACTTATGTACTCACAATTAGGCCATTTCAAAGATTGGAATAAAGGAGCGGTAGACGCAAATATTGATTATCTGATCACCGCAGAAATCAATAAAAACGCAAAGAAAGTCAATGAGCAACCTAGCAATCAAATTGCATTATTAAATTTGGCTCAATCCTATGTGAATGGCGGCCTGTATAGCGAGTCAGTACAAACCTTCGATGAGCTACTGAAACTCACGGGTGATGATGCCGGCATTTTGGGAATGAAAGCCAATGCCATGTATTACCGCGACAAGCGTGAAATGAGTTTAGACATTGATTTGGTTATCGCCAGGGCCATCGCGCTCGACGAATTTGAGCCGCAATCTCGGTTGTTACTTGCGACCCATGCTTACCTAAATGGTGAGTTTGAACAAGCCATTGAGCAATGGCTGACGTTACTCGAAAGTGACAACCAGAGCATTAACCGAGCCTCAATTAATAATGCAATTTATAGAGCCGAGCAAAAAATAGCTAATCGTTCAGTGGCTGCATCTGAGTAGAGTCACGTAAAACCTAATAAGTATAAATATATCAGCAAAATAGCTGATAGCTGGAGGATGCTGTGAGTGAAAATATAGAGAGACGGAGGTTCCTTAAGTGCTTAGGAGCCAGCTCTTTGATAATAGCGCCCTTAGGGTGCAGTTCTGTCGAAGAGGGTGAGTCAGATGCAAGCAAGCCCCATTACGCAATGGTGTTTGATCAAAACAAATGTACTGGCTGCGGCGAGTGTAAAGAGGCCTGTAATCTAGCCAACAATCTACCCGAAGGTAAGTCTAGATTGTTGATGGAACAGCACTCTGGCGGCTTAGAAGGCCAAGCTTGTCCGCACTGCGGTAAGACCACTGAATGTGGTTGTGAACGTAAGTTCGTCCGCGTGTCGTGTCAGCAGTGTCAAAATGCTCCTTGTGTCACCGTTTGCCCAACAGGCGCGGCGCACCGAGATGAGAAGACCGGCATTGTGACCATGGACGCGGCTAAATGTGCGGGTTGTAAGTACTGTATTGCGGCTTGCCCATACGATGCACGTTTTATTAATAAAGAAACTGATGTCGCCGACAACTGTGATTTCTGCTTAAACAGTAAACTTGCCATTGGCGAGCTACCTGCTTGCGTGCAGAAATGCCGTTATGACGCACTGATTTTTGGTGATATTAACGATCCGACATCCTATATCAGTAAGTTATTACGAGTGAAAGACTCTGTGCGTATTAAGCCTGGGTTTGGTACTGAGCCAAGCTTACGTTACATACCTATTGTTAAGCTGGGAGTATAGATATGGACGGTAATATTGAGTTTACAATGGGGCTATCCGAGGGCCTAGCATGGCCTTGGCCTATTGCGGTTTACTTGTTCTTTGCGGGTATTTCCGGTGGTGCGCTAGCCACTGCGTTATTCTTGCGATTCTACAAGAAGCAGACAACTAACACGCCATTTTATAAAGCGGCGGCATTGATCGCGTTCGTGACGATTAGTTTAGGTATGTTGTGTCTGGTTTTAGATTTGACCAACCCACTGTTCTTCTGGCGAATTTTGGTTTATTACAACCTAAGTTCAGTGATGTCGATTGGTGTTATTGCGCTATCGGTGTATATCCCGTTAGTGGCTGTGATTGCACTATACGCATTCGAAGAAGAGATCCGCTCGGTACCGGCACTTAAGGTGTTAGTTCCTGTCGTTGAAAAGCTTCAAGGTATCCGTCGTCCATGTGAAGTCACGGTATTAGTATTGGCATTGGCTGTTTGTGCTTATACCGGCTTCCTTATTTCGGCTTTGGTACGTTTTCCTATCATCAATACCTCGGTACTACCGGCATTATTTATTGCCTCTGGTATTTCAGCGGGTGCTGCTGCTGCCAAGATGGTTGCGGTATCGGTGTTTAAAGAAGACCTACACAGCCAAGATATGAAGGTACTTCATGGCGCTGAGTGGCCAATCATGTTTGCTGAAATCCTGTTCATCTTCATGATTGTGACTTCACTAATGACGGGTAACGCGGGTGCACAGAGTGCATTTGAAGCGTTCCATACGGGTGAGTGGGCGGCTGTGTTCTGGTTTGGTGTGGTAGGCCTGGGTTTTGGAGGCCCGCTACTACTTAACTTTGCCAGCGGTAAGGCGTTTAGCCATTCAGCTAAAGCCTTCTATTTATCGGGTGTGTGCGCCGTTGCCGGCATGATGTGTCTGCGTATGTTTATTCTGTATGCAGGTCAAACCTTTGCTATCTAGTCGATAGACTCGTTAGCAATGTAAGCCAATTGTTCGCTCCTAATACGCCGTCCCTGCAAGGTGAGTATTAGGAGTCGAACCGCGGCTGAACAACTAAGCTTGCAGCCTTGCCTATGATTTAAGGCAAGGCAGTAAGTGCCTCTGTTTCAATATCTTCGAGTTGAACCCGCTATGAAAAAACTGCTGCTTTGCTTGCTATTTATCCCGCTAATGTATGCCTGTAGCCAAGGCGATGCATCTTCGCGGTCGACACAAGCTCAAGCGATTCATGAACATGAACGCTGCCATTTATGTGGCATGATGATCACTAAGTATCCAGGCCCTAAAGGTCAGTTAGGCTTAAAGAACGAAACCATAGTGCCAAAGTTTTGTTCAACACGAGACATGTTTAACTTTGCCTTGCAGAGCGAGAATCAACGTCAGATCACGCATTTGAAGGTGCATGATATGTCGGTTACAGATTGGGAACATCCTGATGATAAAAGCTTTATTGATGCGACCTCGGCTTGGTATGTTTATGGCACTAGTAAAAAAGCGGTAATGGGCCCTGCTGTTGCATCATTTTCGACTGAAGAAAGTGCAACCCAGTTTGCGACTGAGTTTGGTGGTGCCGTGCTCGCTTATGATCAAATTACCATTGAGCTGCTCGCAGGCGAGTAGACTGCAGGTGTTGTATGGTATGTCGTGACAAAATTAACGCAGTGAGCAGTGTGTCACTCATACGGCTCACATTGCGTAGCATCTCCAAGCGAGTGTCTCTCACATTAGTCAAACTAATGCTTACCTTGATGCTACTCCCTGCGTTAGCGGTGAATGCTCAAACTCTTACCGTAACGGATACCGCCAGCCTTAATCAGGCGTTAGTTGACGCTAATGCCGGCGATAGAATTGTGCTAGCGGCGGGTCACTACCAAGGCCCTTTATACATTCGGCAATCAATTATCCTTTCTAGCCGTGGTAACAGCACTATCGACGCCAATGGTGTAGGTAGTGCGATTCAGGTGTTTGCTGCCAATGTCGAAATTGCTGGTTTACACATTGAAAACTGGGGCAATGATCATTACGAGCGTGATGCGGGTATTTTAGTTGAACCTGGCAGTCATGGACTGAAAATTCATAACAACAGTTTGAAAGGTAACGGTTTTGGTATTCGTGCTGATGAGCTAAACGATATTAAGATCCACAATAACGTGATAGTGGGCAATAGCAGCTTATATACCTTAGACAGAGGTGATGGCATCCATCTGCAACATGTTACAGATGCCGAAATATGGGGTAATACTATCTCTGGAGTTCGTGACGGGGTGTATTTGGAGTCGAGTAGCCAAAGTAAAGTTTACGATAACCAGTTGTTCGACCAGCAGTACGGCATTCATTACATGTATACCCATGATGACGAAGCTTTCAATAACCAAAGTTATCGGGTCGATGGTGGCTATGCCTTGATGGATTCAAAGCGTATTTACTTACACCGTAATCAGGTATGGGATGCGACTGATTTTGGCATCTTACTCAATATGACCAAAGACTCGCTGGTGGAGTCTAATCGAGTCGAACAGATTATTAACCGCAACGAAAACCAAATTCAGGGCCAAGAAGGTAAAGGCATTTTTGTTTACGGTGCTCGGGACAACACCATTTCTAATAATCACTTTGCTAATAGCGATATTGGCTTTTATATGGCGATGGGCGGTGAGGGTAATCAGGTTTACGGCAATCAATTTGTAGATAACTTTTCTCAAGTTAAATATGTAGGAGACGCCGTGCTGGAATGGAGTCAGGGCGGTCGTGGCAATTACTGGAGTGGCTACCTAGGTTGGGATCACAGTTCCGATGGCATTGGCGATACGGCTTACCGACCTAATGATAATATTGATAAATTATTTTGGCTCTATCCAGAAGCTAACTTCTTGATGGGCAGTCCTATTGTTGTCGTGCTTCGCTGGGTGCAACGCCAATTTGAAGTTACAGAGCCTAGCGGCATCGTCGACAGTTTTCCATTGCTGAATATTAACTCTGCTTTGGCTGATTAAGGCTGTTTTCGGAGCCTATCTGGTTTGTCAGTTTTAATGATTAAGCACTAATTGTAGAGTGCAGAATATGAGTTGTTCGGAGAGTTAATGAATTCATGTTTAGCGGTATCAGCCAGTCATATACGGCATCAGTTTGGCGATTTTACCGCGCTAAATGATGTGAGCTTTGAGGTTGAACGCGGCCAGACTATGGCTTTACTTGGTCATAACGGTGCGGGTAAATCGACACTAATCAAAATCTTACTGGGGCTGATCAAGCCGACCTATGGTGAAGTAAAAGTATTGGGGCAAGACTTGGCTCATTTAAGAGAGCGCGCCGAGCTGAAAATTGGCTACTTGCCAGAAAACGTAAGCTTCTATGACAAGCTTACCGGTAAAGAGATTTTAAGTTACTTCGCTGCGCTTAAAGGTGTCGGTAAAAAAAGAGTCAGCCAACTGATTGAAGAGTTTGGATTAGAGTACGCCCAAGACCGAGCACTAAAAACCTATTCAAAAGGGATGAAGCAGCGGCTTGGCTTCGCTCAAGCAATTTTATCTCAGCCTGAGCTTTTGCTACTTGATGAGCCAACGGTGGGGCTTGATCCTGTCGCGTCGCAGTTTCTTTACGGCAAAATAGACGAGCTTAAACTGCAAGGTTGTGGGGTGATTGTGTGTACCCATGAGTTGTCACTGATTGAAAACAATATCGACATAGCGCTGATCTTGGCCAAAGGTAAGGCGCGTGCAACCGGGAGCTTAGCCGAACTGAGGCAAGCGAGTGGTTTAAAGACGCGTTTAACCTCACCACAATTGGCAAACTTAGTGACGTTACACCCTTATTTAGCGGCACTTTATGCCGACAATAGTCTGCTATTAGATGGTGAGTCTAAACCTAAGGTGTTGCAGTTGTTGACCTCTGAATGCCAAGTTTTTGATTTTAGCCTTAAGGAGCCTGCTCTGGCTGAAATCTATCATTTTTATATGCGTCAATGCGCTCAAATTGAAGTGGTGAGTTAGTATGTTGCGCCAATCTCCTGTCATCGTTATCGCTAAAAAAGAGATCCAAGATAGCCTGCGCAATCGTTGGGTGTTGTTTATCTCATTAATATTTTTAATCTTGTCTTTGAGTGTGACATTTGCTGGCTCTGCAGTAGCGGGTCATCTGGCTTTGCCTCAATTGGATGCGTTGATATCGAGCCTGTCGACTATCTCTGTGTTTATCATTCCGCTAGCAGCCATGTTGGTCAGTTATGACGCCTTTGTGGGAGAAGATGAGTCGGGCACCTTATTGTTATTACTGTCTTATCCTATTACGCGTGTACAAATTCTGATGGGCAAGCTGTTAGGTCATAGCTTGATTATGAGTGTCACCATTGGCTTTGCCTTTGGTCTGACAGCATTATTATTGCTGGTATGGGGTGATTACGATGCTAACCAAGTATTAAGCCTGTTTGGTCAGTTTATTATCAGTAGCATCATGCTGGCCATCGCCTTTATTTTGCTGGGTTATATTGTCAGCCTTAAATCGACAGAGAAAGCGAAAGCCGTTGCCAGTGTTTTATTTGTTTGGTTTTTGTTTGTGTTAATTTATGATTTGCTGTTATTGACGATATTGGTTGCAGATTTGGCTTTTTTTAATCAGTATATAATCAATATCTTAATTGCACTAAATCCTACCGATCTGTATCGAGCGATTAACCTTATTGGCACAGATGCGGGTCACGGCAGTTTGTCTATGCTCTCTGCATCAGCTTGGGGTAAGTTCGGCCTTTATGCCATCATGATGCTATGGATTTCAGGCTTAGCATTTGCTGCTAGCCAAGTATTTAAACGTAGAGTGTTATAAGCGTTTTGGCTTACTAAGTTGGGTGTTTTCAATACGCGACAAGCCTTTGTTTGTTGATTTAAAAGATATTTCTAATGAATGTTTTGTGCTGAACATTGAAATTAGTCGATTGAGCCAAGCATTAAAATGTTAGATATGTGAGCACTAACACCCAGAAGTCATATAGCGGATTTGATTTCTGGGAGGCGTCACGTTTTTAATATCATTTTTTAGTAAACTAAGATTAAGTTTTGTTAATTACTCAGTTACAGTTAATTGATTTTTAGGGGTTTAAGGTGCAGAAAGTTACTCCATATTTGGAGTTAGATGAAGAGGCTAAACAATTAGTCGATCATGCAAATAATAAAACTATCACTCTGACGGTATCGGAGTCGGCGGTATTGCATCAACTAATTCTCTCCATGAGTTCGGTATGCACTAAAGAAGATCTATTAGCAGCGGGTTGGCCCGATCGTGTGGTTGCTGCAACCTCGCTGACTCAATGTGTTAGTACGCTTAGAAAAAAGCTTGAAGCCTATCCTGAGGTGGTGCTCAGAACCATTGCGGGTCGCGGCTATCAGCTTAATGTCTCCACTCGTTCTCATATTAAAATGCTAGCGGTTAACGATGCCGAATCGGTGCGCGCTGCCATTGTCGATGTGTCACTGCTGGTTAAAATAAGCGGTATTGTTATCGCGGCGCTGATCATTTTATCTTTATGGTATTTCAGTGATTATCATGGCGTTATAAAGGCCAAGAATAGTTGGAATGCCGATAAAAACATTGAATTGAATATTGGTGGTATTAAGCAAGAGGTTCAGCTTATTCATAAAGAGGATGTGAGCCATCTACATGCTTCCATGTGGCAAAAGCATCTTGCGCCCGAATCGAACCACTTAACTGACATTAACAAGTTTAATGGCTATGCGGTAACTGACGGTAACTATTATTCGATGGCGGTGTGCCCCGAGGCTGATACCTATGGTTGTTTGGGTAAAGGTTTAATTAATATTACCGCGATTGATTTAACGCCAGCGGGTTTGAATATGCAAACCTTTACCGAGCTAACCCACGAGATGGAGCAGCGCATCCGTTATAACCGCGTCATCATCCCGCATGATGAGCCCGGTACCAGTGGCTTTATTGAGCACCATTATCACGCCGATGTGTATTACCCAGTGCAAGGCAATATGTTGGTGCGTTCAGACATTAGCCTGTCACTTATCTATGATGGTGAAAACCACGGTAAGTTTTACTCTGCTGCCTGCGTGACCGATGAAGAGTGTAAGACCACACCGATCAAATATAAAATCAAGGGTGATTTTACCCAGTATCAGGAAAAAATTAATGACTTAGATGTGGATGTATTCCATGTAAAAGTCGATCAAAAAGAGTTGATTAAACCTGACCAAGTGAGCTCGTCGGCGATGCACTTTTATCGTGAGATCCGAAAGCATGAGATCATCGATAGCGATCTGTATTTCTATCGTATATACAAAGACGCAGACACCGCAGTTTGGATAGTACCGATTTTAGGTAACTTAGTTGCTTGGTATGAGTACGACAAGGTGAAGCTTTAATAGCTGTTAAAAGCAGGTCCTAGGATTAAGAGAAGGTTCTAGGAAAAGCAGGTTAGAGTTAAGACGGTATAAGCTAAGACGGAAAAACAAAGATAACGGTGTGCCTTCTTTTGATTATATAGCAGGACGTAGTCCGCTCTAGCCGCGCAGCGTTCTAGAATCTAGGTTCTAGGGGCTAAGAAAGCAGGTTAGAGCTAAGACGGTATAAGCTAAGACGGAAAACAAAAGATAACGGTGTGCCTTCTTTTGATTGTATAGCAGGACGTAGTCCGCTCTAGCCGCGCAGCGTTCTAGAGTCTAGGTTCTAGGAAGAGCAGGTTCTAGCAAAAGCTAACAAGCGGAAAAGGCGGTGCTTTTGTCTTTTGCTGTTCCTAGTATGGCGTAGCCCGTCCTCGCAGCGAAGCGCCCTAGGATCTAGCCCCTTCTTTTTACCCTGTGTTGCCTTTTTTTGTATTGTTTGACCGAGTGCTAAACTCAGAACTTCCGCTTCTAGTCACTCCTTTACTCATCACTCTCTCCACTGATCGCAGATATTTCTGTTAGATCCTTCACAGATCTCATTACTGCATCATGCATTATCGAAACGTTTCGATTACTCTTGCCTGGCTGCCATCGAAACGTTTCGATGCTGCTGTGCTAGATAATCCAGATATAGGCCTGCTACGGCCTAATACCAACAGTTTAGGTTGATAGATGAACAAACACGCTTTGCTCAATGCAGATATGAATTACCTTGCAGCCACATTGGGACATACCGATGAAGTCACTATTTGTGATGCAGGCTTACCTATTCCGGCGCAAGTTAAGCGTATTGATTTAGCGCTAACCCATGGCGTGCCAAGCTTTATTGCTACGGTAAAGGTTTGGTTAGCAAGCTCGCAAATCGAAGGCATTGTGCTGGCAGAGGAGTTTGCCGATGTTAGCCCTGAGTGCCATCAAGCACTATTGGCTGAAATTGAAGCCGAGCAGCAAGCAACTGGCCGAACATTTAGTGTTGAATACGTTAGCCATGAAGCATTTAAGCAACGCACAGGGAATAGCCGCGCGGTGATCCGCACTGGGGAGTGTACCCCTTATGCCAATGTGATTTTTAAAACTGGTGTTGTATTTTAAGCTTATCGGAGTCACGTATGACCCAAGCAATATTACAGTTACAAGCGATTGAAAAGTCTTTCCCGGGGGTTAAAGCCCTAGATAAAGCTAGCTTAAATGTTTATTCAGGCAAAGTGATGGCTTTGATGGGAGAAAACGGCGCGGGCAAATCGACATTAATGAAAGTACTCACTGGGATCTATAATTTAGATGCTGGCCGTATTGTCTATCAAGGTAAGGTACGTAGCTTCGATGGTCCGCGTGATTCACAACAAGCTGGCATTAGTATTATCCATCAGGAGCTTAATTTACTCCCAGAGTTAACCATTGCCGAAAACATCTTTCTTGGTCGTGAAATCACCTCACGTTTTGGCCGCATTCTTTGGGATGAAATGAACACCAAAGCCGCGGCACTATTAACGCGTTTATCTGTATCTCATACGCCGCAAACATTGGTTGGCAAGCTGAGTTTAGGTGAGCAGCAGATGGTTGAAATTGCTAAAGCTATCTCGTTCGACTCGAAAGTTATCATCATGGATGAGCCGACAGATGCACTCACCGATATTGAAACTCAATTACTGTTTAAAGTGATTAGTGAGCTACGTGATCAAGGTTGCGGTATCGTTTATATCTCTCATCGAATGCAAGAAATTTTCACCATTTGTGATGCGATTACAGTGCTTAGAGATGGGGCTTTTGTTCATGAGTGCGCGATTAGCGACATTAATGAAGAACAGCTGATCGAGCGCATGGTAGGCCGTAAGCTCGTCGACCAATATCCCCGTATCGCCATTACTCATCAAGGCTGCAGACTCGCAGTAAACCAACTATCAGGCCCAGGGGTTGAAAACGTCAGTTTTAACCTTAATCAAGGCGAAATATTAGGTTTTTCTGGGCTAATGGGCGCAGGGCGTACCGAGTTGATGAAAATGATCTTTGGCGCTGGCGCTAAAACTCAAGGCCAGATAGCGTTAAATGGCTGTGATATTAAGATTAATAATCCGCAGCAAGCGCTTGATGCTGGTATTGCTTATATTTCAGAAGACCGCAAAGGTGATGGCTTATTGCTAGATCTGTCGGTTAAAGAAAACATGTCTATTTGCGCATTAGCCAAGTTAAGTTCTGGGCTACAACTGCGCCACCGTGACGAAATGGTCGAAGTCGACCGATTTATTGATGCTTTTAATATTAAAACCCCAAACCGAGATGCCCGTATTGGTAACTTGTCGGGTGGTAATCAGCAAAAGGTATCAATTGCCAAAGGTCTAATGACTCTGCCGCAGGTGCTTATTTTAGATGAGCCAACTCGAGGTGTAGACGTTGGAGCGAAAAAAGAGATCTACGATCTTATCAATAGCTTCAAGGCTCAAGGCATGAGCATCATTTTGGTGTCATCAGATATGCCTGAGCTGCTAGGAATGTCGGACCGTATTTTAGTTATGCACCAAGGCCAGATCCGTGGCGAATTTGATGCCGCGAAAGCAAGTCAAGAAACCATTCTTGCCTGCGCCGTCGGTAAAATAGTAAACAAGGACATTGCATGAGTCAGTTAATTACAGCGCAGCCATTCTATAAGCGAATTAATAAAGAGTGGTTGATTGAGCAAAAATCGCTTATCGCCCTATTTAGTCTTATTTTTGTGGTGTCGCTACTGAGCCCGAATTTCTTAACCCTTGATAACATCCTTAATATTTTACGCCAAACCTCAATTAACGGCATTATTGCGGTGGGGATGACGATCGTGATTCTTACTGCGGGTATCGATTTGAGTGTCGGTTCGGTATTGGCATTAAGCGGGGCGATAGTTGCGACCTTAATTGGCATGGATGTGCCAGTCATGATTGCGTTGCCTGTGGCTTTGATTGCGGGCGGGGCGTTAGGGGCTATCAGCGGTATTATTGTCGCCAAGGGTAAGGTGCAGGCTTTTATTGCCACGCTCGTGACCATGACGCTATTGCGCGGCGTTACCATGGTATATACCGATGGCCGCCCGGTACCAACGGGTTTTAGTGAAACAGCAGACAGCTTTACTTGGCTGGGAACGGGCTATGTGCTGGGCATTCCAGTGCCTGTATGGTTGATGGCAATGGTGTTTACAGCTGCTTGGTACTTGTTAAATCATACCCGTTTTGGCCGTTATATTTATGCGGTTGGTGGTAATGAATCTGCGGCGCGTTTATCGGGTATTGCGGTTGATAAGGTCAAGATTGCTGCCTACGCCATTTGCGGCTCGATGGCCGCTTTGGCTGGCATTATCGTGACAGCGCGTTTGTCTTCAGCGCAACCGACTGCAGGTATGGGATACGAGCTCGATGCAATCGCTGCTGTTGTTTTAGGTGGCACCAGTTTGATGGGCGGCAAAGGCCGTATTGTGGGCACCTTAATTGGCGCGTTAATTATTGGCTTTTTGAACAATGCCTTAAACTTGCTCGATGTGTCGTCTTATTATCAGATGATAGCCAAAGCCAGCGTGATCTTGCTTGCGGTACTTATCGATACTAAGCAAAAAGCCTAGACTCCTTATTGGCAGAACTGAGCGAACACTCTCACAAGAGCGATGCGAGTTCTGCCTTTGCATTTACTGTATTGAAAAGGTTTACCATGAAGCGACTTGCCAATCACAAAGTGTCAGTTATGTTGTCGGTAGCATTATTGTCAGTTAGTGCGCCCTTTAGCGCCAATGCACAAGATGCGATTGCTATCGTGCTGTCGACAATGAACAATCCATTTTTTGTCAGCATGAAAGAGGGTGCTGAAACGAAAGCCAAAGAGCTGGGTTATAAACTCATCGCACTGGACTCGCAAAACGATCCCAGTAAAGAGCTCGCTAACGTTGAAGACTTAACCATGCGCGGCGTTAAAGCGATTTTAATTAATCCTACTGACGCTATGGCGGTGACGAATGCTATCCGCACCGCAAATCGCGCTAATATTCCGGTGCTGACACTAGATAGAACCGCAGAGCGGGGCGATATCGTTAGTCATATTGCCTCTGATAATATTGCGGGTGGCGAATTAGCAGGGCAGTTTATAGCCGACACCTTAGGGGCGAATACCAAGGTTATTCAGCTTGAAGGCATTGCAGGTACCTCTGCCGCCCGTGAGCGTGGTGAAGGTTTTATGAATGCGGTGAATGCCACAGGGCTAACGTTGTTATCGAGTCAGCCTGCAGATTTTGATCGCTCGAAAGGCTTAAACGTGATGGAAAACATGCTAGCTGCGAATGGCGATGTACAGGCGGTATTTGCCCAAAATGATGAAATGGCATTAGGGGCACTGCGGGCGATTGAAGCTTCGGGCAAAGATATCATGGTAATAGGTTTTGATGGCACAGATGAAGGGATTGCAGCAGTCAGGCGAAATCAGTTATCGGCAACTATTGCTCAGCAACCTGAGCTGCTCGGTGCTACGGCAATTGTGATGGCCGACAAGATCTTAAAAGGCCAGCAGGTTGAACAATCGATTCCTGTTGCGTTAAAAATCATTACTGCAACACAGTAATTTCACTCATAATTTGTCACACTAGTGTGCTGCGCTTTTTGAGCTAGATTCAAGGCGCATTTTGCTCTGAGACCAACATGACAATAGGTTGGCAACGACTCAGAGAACATTAAGGAATAAGTAAATGTCTCAGTTAATCGTTTTAGGCAGTGTGAATGCCGACCATGTACTTCAAGTTTCCTCTTTTCCGCGTCCAGGAGAAACCTTGCATGGCTACAATTATCAAATTATCCCTGGTGGTAAAGGGGCTAATCAGGCTGTTGCTGCGGCGCGCTTAGGGGCTGATACTGGCTTTATCGCTTGTGTGGGAGACGATGGTTTTGGCAAAAACATCCGTCATGCCTTTGAGCAAGATGGTATGGAGGTATCGGCGGTACACATGGTGGCCAATACCCCAACAGGTATTGCGATGATCCAAGTCGCGGATAGTGGCGAAAACAGCATCTGTATCGCGGCGGCGGCAAATAATGCCCTGACCGCAGACATTGTTGAGCAGCATAAGGCGAAGATTGCACAGGCTAAATATTTACTGATGCAGCTAGAAACACCGCTTGAGGGGATTGAACTTGCGGCGAGCATTGCTAAAGCTCAACACACCCAAGTGATATTGAATCCAGCACCAGCACGCAGCTTACCTGATACTTTATTGGCGATGGTTGATATCATTACGCCTAACGAAACAGAAGCTGAAATTCTAACGGGGATCAAGGTTGATGATGCCGATAGCGCCGCGCAAGCTGCAAACGTGCTGCATGATAAAGGCATCGCCACAGTGATGATCACCTTAGGTTCTAAAGGCGTGTATTTAAGTGAGCAAGGTGAGGGTAAGATTATTGCTGGCTTTAAAGTACAAGTGACCGATACTACCGCTGCCGGTGATACTTTTAACGGTGCATTGGTAACAGCCATGCTTGAGGGGCAAACTATCGATAACGCGATTGTATTTGCTCACGCATCGGCGGCCATCTCAGTGACTCGCTTTGGCGCCCAAACCTCGATACCAAGCCGTGATGAAGTTGAGCAATTTATAGCTGCGCACTAATTGTTAGCTGCACATTAATATAGTTGTAAAGCTCGCTTTTTAGATTGTCATTAATTCCGTTTTTCAGATAGGAAATTAACACTCATGGCCACCATGAAAGATGTCGCCAAACTTGCAAGCGTATCCACTTCAACAGTGAGCCATGTGATGAATGGTACTCGTTTTGTAAGCGATGATATTGCCAAGCGAGTACAAGATGCCGCCCAGCAATTGAATTACCATGGCCCATCGGCGGTGGCGCGAAGTCTCAAGCAAAATTGCACTAAGACAATCGGCATGTTGGTGACGACATCAACCAACCCATTTTATGCTGAAGTGGTACGCAGTGTTGAACAAGCCTGTTATCTGCAGGGCTATAACCTTATCTTGTGTAATACCGAGGGTGACGCTCAGCGGTTAAAGCGTTCGTTAACCACCTTAATTGAACGTCGCGTCGACGGCTTAATTATGATGTGCGCTATGCTCGAGGGAGATGATGCGCTGATTTATCGACGCCTAGATTCATTACCTGTCGTGGTGATGGATTGGGGGCAGGTGGATTTTCCTTGTGACAAAATTCAAGGCCATTCTCGCCAAGGCGGTGTATTGGCGACTCAGTATTTAATTGATAACGGCCATACCGACATCGGCTGTATTACTGGCCCGCGAAATCGTCAGCAAGCAGATCTGCGTTATCAAGGCTTTGTCGATGCCATGCAAGCTGCCAATTTGCCAATTAACCCTGATTGGGTGGTAGAAGGTAACTTTGAAACCGAAGGTGGCAAGGCCGCGTTTGCTAAGTTGCAACAAGCTGGCGAGTTACCTAGCGCGGTATTTGTGTGTAATGACATGATGGCCATTGGCGTATTACATGAGGCGCAGCGTACAGGCGTGCAGATCCCGCAGCAGTTATCGGTGATAGGCTACGATAATATTCAGCTCGCTAAGTTTATGACCCCAGCGCTCACGAGTATTCATCAGTCGAAAGCGCGCTTAGGTGCGGCAGCGGTTAATGCGCTGATTGCACGTTTGCATGACCCAAGTCTGCCACAGCAGTTTATGGATATTGAGCCACGGGTGACAGAACGCGCCAGTGTCAGTCAAAAATAAAAGCGCCTAAAAAAGGCGAATGAATCCGCTATTGGTAATAGTGATTCAATCGCCTTTTCTTATAGTGTTATCGAGCTCAGGTTTATACGGCTTACTTAATAAACGCGAACGCATCACCGTAGAGGTGATCTTCTTCAACGCCCATGGTGCGGAACACTTCACGCGCTGCGCCAACCATGTCAAAACGACCCGCAATATAGATGTCGTAACCGCTTAGGCTGTCAAAATCATGTTTAATCTGCTCTAGCAGGTTAGCTTCTTTACCTTTCCAGTCAGCATCCGCTTCTTCAATCACAGGCACAAAATTAAGCCATGGGTGGGCATCATGCCACTGGCGAGCAATGGTTTCAAAGTACATCGCTTCTTGGTTACGGCAACCCCAGTACAGGGTGGTTTCAATTTCTTGGCCTAAAGCGATTTTTTGCTCAACAATACTCTTGATATAAGAGAAGCCTGTACCGCCGGCAATCAGTAGGCGAGGGCGCACGCTTTCAGCGCGTAGATGGGCATCACCACCGGGCACTTCAATTTCAATAGTGGCGCCTGTGCTTAAGCACTCTTTCAAACGCTCAACCACTTGCATCGGGTAGCTCTCACTGACAGCTGCGCCGATATGTAGCTCAATATGCTCAGCATCAGGGGCTGAGGCTATAGAGAATGGCCGCTTGTCTTTCTCGCCCATGACCACGCAAAGATACTGGCCCGCTTTAAAGTCAAACGCAGTGCTAGGCTTTAAAATAACTTGATATACCGCGTTATTAAACGGCGCTACTTTTTCAATCGTACAGCTAATAGTGTTCATCTTTATTCCTTGATGCGCCTCTCTTTGGAAGCTTATTCGATATAAATTTACGCGCCTGCAGACGTTCTGCAGGCAATAAAAAATCTAACTAATTATGTGGCACAGTGATTACAGCGTCGGTGCATCATCGATACCGAGAACATCCCAGATAGCATCCACTTTCTGCTTAACCGCTTCGTCCATCACGATAGGAGTGCCCCATTCGCGGTCGGTTTCACCTTGCCACTTATTGGTTGCATCCATTCCCATTTTTGAGCCAAGACCCGCCACTGGCGAGGCAAAGTCGAGATAATCGATAGGGGTGTTTTCTATCATTACGGTATCGCGCTTAGGATCCATACGGGTAGTTATCGCCCAGATCACATCGTTCCAGTCGCGGCAATTAACATCTTCATCGACCACGACGATAAACTTAGTGTACATAAACTGACGTAGGAATGACCATGCGCCCATCATCACGCGCTTAGCGTGTCCTGGGTATTGCTTGCGGATTGAAATTACCGCCATCCGGTACGAGCAACCTTCTGGTGGCAAGTAAAAGTCGATAATCTCAGGATACTGCTTGCGTAAAATCGGCACGAATATCTCGTTCAATGCCACACCTAGCATAGCGGGTTCATCTGGTGGACGGCCGGTATAGGTGCTGTGGTAAATCGCATCTTTTCGGTGAGTAATGTGGGTCACGGTAAACACTGGGAATGAGTCGGTCTCATTATAATAACCAGTGTGATCGCCGTAAGGGCCTTCCTCAGCTGTCTCGTCAGGATCGATATAACCTTCTAAGATAATTTCGCTGGTGGCGGGCACTTCTAAGTCGCAGCTTAAGGCTTTACAGACTTCAGTACGTTCGCCACGTAAGAGTCCGGCAAAAGCATACTCGCTCATCGAATCTGGTACGGGGGTGACGGCACCTAAAATGGTCACAGGATCGGCGCCCAATGCCACGACTACAGGATAGCGTTCACCCGGGTGCTTCTCTTTAAAATCTTTAAAGTCGAGTGCGCCGCCGCGATGATCGAGCCAGCGCATGATTAACTTGTCTTTACTCAGCAGCTGCTGACGGTAAATACCCAAGTTTTGACGCTTTTGGCGTGGTCCTTTGGTGATGGTGAGTCCCCAAGTGACCAGCGGCGCAACATCGCCAGGCCAGCAGTGCTGGATTGGTAGCTTAGTTAAGTCGACCTCTTCGCCGGTTTTAACCACTTGCTGGCAAGGTGGATTACGCACGGTTTTAGGCGGCATGTTTAAAGCTTGCTTAAACATAGGAATTTTTGAGATAGCGTCTTTAAAGCCACGTGGTGGCTCTGGCTCTTTTAAAAATGCCAGTAGTTCACCGACTTCGCGTAGCGCAAGAGGATCTTCTTTACCTAATGCCATCGCTACTCGTTTTGGGGTGCCAAATAAGTTAACGAGTACTGGCATGTCGTTGCCGACTGGATTTTCAAACAACAGAGCGGGGCCTTTAGCGCGCAATACGCGATCGGCTATCTCTGTCATCTCTAAATGAGGATCAACGGGATGACTAATACGCTTAAGCTCACCATTGGCTTCTAAGTGGTCTATAAAGCTGCGTAAATCCTTAAAACTCATAGGGGAATTCTCATCGCTATAAACTGTGATATGGCGCGCACTATAGCACTATTCGAACGTGCGTTAAACGCTTGTTCATCACAGCGTGGCTTCAAAATAATTCAAAGGATACTGATGCAATTATGTTTGTTAGCAAGCGCTTAGTTCACGATATTGGTTTAGTACTTAATTGAGCGTAAACTGAACTAAGCTCATTGAGGTTGGTTGAGCTGCAACGACGAAGGAGAATAGCGATGAATACACTTAAATTAAGCTGTTATTTGGCATTGTGTTTGGGCTGTTCAGCTACGGCGCTGGCAGTGCCTGTTACGACTGTACCGCTAACGGCGTTAGCAAGTTCATGGGTGATGACGAATGTGAGTGTTGGGGTCGGCTTTGGTAACAATAACTATCGCGATCCTTGGCGCTGGAATGTTGGTGTGTCTAATAGTTGGTATGGTTATCCTTATCGCAATGGCTATTACAGACCCGGATGGCGACCTGGTTATAATTGGGGAGTCGGCTCTCGTTGGCGTTACCCATATAGTTACAGCAATCGTTATTACTCACCTTATCGCTACGACAGGCAAACCTATAAAGCTCCTGAGCCTAAAGTAGTGCGGCCGCCAGAACGAGTGACCACCAGTGTAAGTTATTCTACCGGTCTTAATCGATTACCCGATAATGCAAGGGTCATTCAACGTGATGGTCGCACGATTTATGAGTGGCAAGGTGTTGAGTATGTATTTGACTGGAATACTAAAACCTATAAGAAGATAAACTGAATGCTTGTTGTGCGAATCGTGTTATCAATCGCATAATCTTGCTACTCTGAGCGATGATAAAATCGTCAATACAGGGAAGGGTACCTAATGAGCTGGATGCAATTTATTATTGAGTTACTGGATAAACTTGTTTGGCCTACAGTACTCGTGTTTGCTGTATCGCCTTAAAACGACCGTTATCCAAGCTTATTCCGCTGGCAAAAAAGTTAAAGTTTAAAGATCTCGAACTGGAGTTTGGGCAGGGTTTAAAAGCAGTCACTCAGCAAGCTGAAGGTGTGTTTCCTGAGTTAAAGACAGATAACAAAACCTTGCTCATAGCATCGACCCGTCATCTGCCCAATTCGGCCATAATCGAAGCGTGGGAGCAGGTGGATCTTGCAGCCGAGCGGTTGATTAAGTCTCACTGTGATAACATCACCTTAGATAAGAATACTCGCTATAAACACATTGAAAATATCTTGATCAGTGAACAGCTGATTAACACTAAGCAAGGCAAGTTATTTAGTGAGTTACGACAATTGCGAAATCGCGTTGCTCATGCGGTCGGTTATGAGGTGGATAAAGCGGAGGCGATTCAATATATCGAGCTATGCTTCAAGCTTATTGAGCATTTAAACAGCTTAACGCCGTCGCATATACGTGTTTGTGCGTCTCAGGTTGAAAAGGTGGCGAGCTAGCTTCTGTACATGATAAAAGCCCCCCATCAAATGAGATCTTGATGGGGGGAATTGATTGGGTGAAGGGTTAGCCTTTGTTTTTAAGGTATATATCATAGCGATTAATGATAAAGCCCATCTCTTGGAATGTTTTATTAAAGCTCATGCCTAGCTTTAGTAATACATTAATTGAGGCTTGGTTTTTCTCAACCACGTCGCCAACAATATAATCTAAATCCATGTGCGCTTTAGCGTAATCAATACAAGCTTGATTTGCTTCTGTAGCGTAGCCTAGGCCCCAATGCTGAGGCGCAAAGCGATAGCCTATATCGGTTTCATTGATGCGATAATCATTTTTAAAGCCACAAAACCCAATGACTCTATTGCTCTCTTTTAGGGCAACAGCCCAGCGTGCGTAGCCAAACTGCAAGTATTCGGTAAGCCAAATATCGCGAATGATCCGCTCGGCATCGGCAAGTGATTGCACTACGCCAGCATCGCCAGTATAGAGATTAACTTTCTCATCAGCATTGAAATCGTAGACGGCTTGTACGTCATCGAGATTAAACTCTCTAATAATTAACCTCGGTGTTTCGGTAATGATCTTGCTCATCGACCTTCCTTGTTCTGTCTGTTACAGCGACTACCACACAACCTCTGTGATCGCATTTTCCGTTTCACCAATAATGGTTTTAACCACTTTATTATCAGCATCTAATAAGATCAATCTTGGTATCCCACTATTGGCAAACCGTGAGTAGATGGCTCTGTCGGTATCGGCCACTAATGGAAAGTTTAACTCGTACTCAAGGGCAAACTTATCTAATGCTGTATTGGTTTCTTCACGACCAATACCTATGATGTCGACATTTGGGCTCAGGTGAAGATTGGAGTTAACCAGATGCTTCATCGTGCGTTGTGAGTCGTGGCACCAAGTCGAAAATAGGATTAACAGCTTATTGTTTTTTGATTGGGTTAAATCAATGCTGCTGCCCTGAGTATCGACAAACTGAGTAACAGGAACATTATCGCCCGCTTTCACATAGGTAAGGTATTCTGGTTGGCTTTCGGTCGTGGCGCAGCCTGTTATGGTCAATATTAGTAAGCTGGTCAAAATTAGTTTAAGGGTTCTCATTGGTATCCAATTTTTTTAAGTGTGCTTAGCGTGATTGAACATGCTGACTTGTTGTCGTGAGATAAGGCAGCTTTGTAAACATATCAGTCGTAAAGTGTGTTAGTTCTAATTCGCACGCTCTACTCTGTTAAATTAACAGAGGTATAATCGAATGTATAAGGTTGGCTTGCAACAGCATGTAACTGAGGATTGGATATTCAGGGGGTTATTGAGCAATTGGCTTATTAAAGCGTGTGAAACCTTCTTTTAACAATAAATCAGTTATGTTTATTGACAGTAGAACGAGGACACCCTATCGTGGAGGCTTACTCGCTATGCTGTTTCCTAACTCATTGATTAACAGCAGCTACCAAGGAAATTCACGTGTTATTAACACCGATCGAGGCTTATTACTATCTATAGCCACAATGGCGTAGATAGAGGTTATTTTTATTCCCCCCTCATGTTTTAAATCACTCCATTGTGGCAATTCCATTTTCGGAAATCGGCCGCTATCAATGCCCGTTCCGAAGTCTTTTTCTCTTATTTGGAACACCATAAATGAACAACAGTAAAATCTTCGGCAGCATGTTAATTATTGCAGGTACCACAATTGGTGCCGGTATGTTGGCATTACCTCTTGCGGCGTCAGGGCTTGGCTTTGGTATGGCGAGTATTATCATGCTATTGATTTGGTCTTTGATGACCTACACCGCCTTACTCATGATTGAAGTGCATCAGTTTGCACCTGTCGATGCCACACTACACACACTGGCGCACAAGCTATTGGGAAGGAAAGGGCAGGTGATTGCCAGCTTTGCAATGATGTTTCTTTTCTACGCCTTATGTGCAGCTTATATTGCGGGTGGCGGTGAGCAGATCCACAGTAAACTAACCAGCTGGTTTGAGTTAGAACTACCGGTGCAAGCTGGTGCTATTATCTTTACCTTGCTGATAGGTACGGTTGTAGCCATAGGCACTCGCTCGGTCGATATGATTAATCGAAGCCTGTTCTCACTCAAGCTTATCGCATTAGTGGTGATGTTGTTCTTATTATTGCCCCATGTTTCAGTCGATAACTTAGTTGCGCTGCCAGTGCATCAAGGCTTAGTGTTTGCCTCATTGCCTGTGATATTTACCTCTTTTGGTTTTCACGGCTCTATTCCATCAGTGGTGCGCTACTTAGGTAAAGACACCAAGGTACTGCGCTGGATTATTGTTGTGGGCTCGGCATTGCCGCTGATGATATATGTGTTATGGATGCTAGCGAGCCAAGGCGTGTTACCTCAGCAGGACTTAATGGCTAGCCAAAGCTTAAATGGCTTTATCGGCTCTCTGAGTAGAATGCTACATAACCCAATGATTGCCAATGCGGTCTCGATCTTTGCCGATCTAGCGTTAGCGACATCATTCCTTGGGGTGAGCTTAGGCTTATATGATTTTCTTTCAGACCTGTTTAAACGCAGTGCTAAACCTAGTCATAGGGTGCAAATTGGATTAGTGACATTCTTACCGCCACTTGGTTTCGCGTTGTTTTATCCGCAAGGCTTTATCACCGCACTCGGCTACGCAGCTTTTGCCTTAGTTATTTTGGCTGTGTTTCTGCCAGTGGCTATGGTTACGGCGCAGCGTAAGCAAGTGGGATTGGAAGGATACAGAGTTAAAGGTGGCAAAGCTGGATTAATCATTGCGACGCTGGCTGGTGTACTGATTATTAGCGTACAACTTATGCAGATGTTTAACCTACTACCAGCAGTTGGCTAGGTTTCACGCCAACAGAGTTACTAGCGGCAATAAGATTTAAGAGAGTCATTGGCTGAAAAATAGCTATTTAAGCTGTAATTTTCTATTTTGGCTGGTTTTTTGGTCACTTGAGTCAGATGAGGCTTTACATTGACGTCGAGTATCCCTATTATCTGCGGCGTTCGGAGGGATGGCAGAGTGGTCGAATGCACCGGTCTTGAAAACCGGCATGGGTTTATAGCCCATCTAGGGTTCAAATCCCTATCCCTCCGCCACATTCAAGATGAAGGGCTACTCGAAAGAGTAGCCCTTTTTCGTATGGTTAAATTAAAAGGCCGAACCCTAGGGTTCCTGTTAGTTTAAAGCCAGCTATCCTCCGCCACATTCAAGATGAAGGGCTAGTCGAAAGACTAGCCCTTTTTCGTTTGGGTAATTTAAGCTGAATAGAACCCAAGGGTTCCTATTGTGTAAAGTCAGCTATCCCAACTGTACATTTAGAGAAAGGGCTTCCATTCTTAATGGTTGAGAGGGAAGGCCATTTTCGTTTCAGATATGAAATAGATTAGAACCCTAGGTTCCTATTCGTTGAGACCAGCGATCCCTACGCCATATTCGGAGAAAGGTTTTCCACTTTTTATTAAAGGGCTATAGCCATCTAGATTACGTGTGATTTAGTCGAGCCTGAATATGAAGCCTTATCTAGACTATATTTGCAGCGGATATTAGTGAAAATGGCTAGTTGCGCTGAGTTTTTGTGCAAACTAACCAATTGAATGAAATTAGGCTTTACATTGACGCCGAGTATCCCTATTATCAGCGGCGTTCGGAGGGATGGCAGAGTGGTCGAATGCACCGGTCTTGAAAACCGGCATGGGTTTATAGCCCATCTAGGGTTCAAATCCCTATCCCTCCGCCACATTTAGAGAAAGGGCTTCCAGTAATGGAAGCCCTTTTTCGTATGGTTAAATTAAAAGGCCGAACCCTAGGGTTCCTGTTGATTAAAGTCAGCTATCCCAACGCCACATTCAAGATGAGGCCCTAGCAGAAATGCTAGGGCTTTTTCGTATGTTCAAATAAAAGCTGAACCCTAGGGTTCCTATTATTCAGAACCGGCTATCCGTCCGCCACATTTAGATGAGGCCTCAGCAGAAATGCTGAGGCCTTTTCGCATTCTGGAAGCAACATCCTGTTGCTTATAGTGAGTCAAAGCCAGCTTTCCAGCGCTGGGAGATGTTTTGGTGGTAAGGTTTGCTGGACTCGCTAGCGCGATTATTGCTAAGCGCTGATAGCGTTGAATAGTTAAAGTGAGCTAAGGCTGCTTGGTGGTATACCCGTGAGCAAAATCCACTCCCATACTTTTAAGTAATGCTAATGTCGCTTGGTCTTCAGCATATTTGGCTACCGTTTTCTTACCTAGTTTGTGAGCAATACGGTTGATTGCCATCGTCATTTCTAGGGCGACTTTATCACTGGCTATATCACGAATATAGCTGCCATCAATTTTAAGATAATCAACGGTTAACTCCCGTAGATAGCTAAAGGAAGATACACCAGCACCAAAGTCATCTACAGCAAAACGGAAGCCCAGCTCTCTGCAGGCGTTAACGATTTCGTTGGCGCGGACCATATTGTGGATAGCTAGCGTTTCGGCTATTTCAAAACAGATCTGGCTCGGATCGATTTTATTGCTGTCGGTAGCTTGTTGAAGTAAAGGTACTAACCAGTCACCAGCAATGGATGCAGCAGATAGGTTGATACTGATCGTTAGTGGTTTGCCGCTGAATTTAGCTGTTATTTGCTGGAAGTTTTGATAAAGATAATTTATCACCCAGCGATCAATATTACCGGTAAGATCAAAGCGTTCAGCTGCTGGTAGAAACTGTTCTGGGAGTATGATGCTACCATCTTCGTCTATCATACGCAGTTGAAGCTCTATATACACATCATGGTTTTGCGCCGCAGCTTCGCTTAGTGGGCAGTAGCTTTGATAGTGGATGACAAAGCGTTCTTCATTAAGCGCTTTAGTCAAACGCGATGCCCAAGAGGTTTGCTCGCGTCGACTATTAAGTTCTTCTTCAGATGATAGAAACAGGCATACCCTATCTCGGCCATTTTCTTTAGCAAGATAACAGGCGGAGTCGGCTTCGCTTTGGGCTACGGCTGCATTTGGTGTTTCTGGGGTGATCAAGGTTAAACCCACACTTAGACCTACGGTGAATTGCTGCCCTTTATAGTGGAATAGGTAATTGGCCACGGCCTGCCGCATAGTATTGGCTATGGCTTCTCCTTGCTGAAGTGTGCAGTTTTGCAGTAGCAAGGCAAACTCATCTCCACCAACTCGCGCAAGTGCATCGGACTCTCGAACGCAAGATTGCATCAGTGCTGCCAACTCTACTAGCAGTTGATCACCCGCGCTGTGGCCGCAGGTATCATTCACTATCTTGAATCTATCAAGATCGATATAACATAATACATGGGTGCTAGCACTGGCTTTGCCGTCTAATAGCGCTCTGTCTAGACGCATCTCGAATTCACGACGATTGATTAAGCTTGTCAGCTGATCATGGGTTGCTTCCCAAGTTCGCTGTTCGATATATTGACGTTTTTCACTGACATCTCTTAAGCAGAGTACGCCGCCTAACACTTTGCCTGTTCGACTAAATAAAGGTGTAGCGCGCTCTTCAACGGGTAAGAGCTTACCGTTCAATTGTCGCAGAGAACTATTGCCATCACAGGCACTTTCAATACCAAGTTTAAGAGCACGGGTAAGTGCGCTGTCGACCTCCTCTTCGCTACCAGCTCGCTGCAGCTGTAGGACAGTTTCAAAGGGGCGTCCTTGCAATTGTAACAGTGTGCGATTCAGCATTTTTTCGGCTGTAGGATTCGCATAGGTGATACGGTATTGAGTATTGACCGTGAGAATCGCATCGCCGATGGATTGTAATGTCGATGAGGCCAGTTCTTTGGCTTCTTCAGCGGTATCCTCTGCTCGCTTAAGAGCCCGTAGCGGAATACGGCCAAAGGTGATAAACACGATTAGTGCCATTATTAAACCTAGAGCCAGAGCCAATAAAACATCAGTGCTGTGATTGGTTATAGGGCTTTTAAGTTCAACCCAAGCAACGGTTTTACCCATATCCTGAATAGGAGCCTTTTGGGTGATATATAGCTGTCCAGAGTGTGAGCCCAACTCGGCCAGTACTTCATTATCAAGCGATAACACTATTGCTGATTCGTTGCCTAGTTCAAATGAACCGCGCTGTAATATACCGGTAAGGCGATCAATAGAATATTGCCACCAGTGAGGGCTTTCAGCTGCTAATTGACTGACATGTTCCGCTTTGATTCTGGCCTTGAACAATAATTCAGATTTGGCATTGTTATAGTGAACATAACTCAGGCTTACAGTCACCGTCAGCATGATCAACAGGGAGATAAGCTTGGCGGTCTTGTAAATTATATTGTGAGCCAGCATTTGGCTGTCTTGGACTGGACGTAAATTAAATATCATAAAATGACTTAAAGTAGAGTGAAGTGGCCGAATTGACTTAGGATGCTATGCCCAGCTTCTGAACTCACAAATTCAATGAAATCTGCAACGTGTGGTTCAGGAGCTGTTTGGCTGACTAGGTAAAAAGAGTAATACATAGGATATTTGGCTGATGCTAGGTTTTCTGGGGTTGCAGCAATGCCATCTAGGCTTAAAAGCTTAAGCTCTCTATGTTCACTCAGGATCAGTGAAAGGCTCAGTAAACCTATGGCGCCTGGTTGGGACTCTAGGGTGGTCGCGGTATGTTGATCATTATTGCCAAAAGGAAACTTCATATTTTTTTGAGCGCTGGCCATTGCCTGTGTCATTTCAGGTGTCAGGCTTGACAGCAGTCTGGTTGAGGCATCATAAGGGGAACGCACTAAAGGCCGAATGTTACTTCCATCTGGCCAAGTTTGTATCTTGTCTGAATAAATGCCGGCAAGCTGTTGCTGCGTAATATCAGTTGCTTGAGTTGCAGGTGACGTAGCCAATACCGCCGGCGAGCGAGTAAACTCTGCTGAGTGCAATATTGGACTTTGCTCCGCCGCTTTTAGAGGCCGCCCAGCGATACCCAGATGAATAGCGCCAGCCTTAACCGCCTTGATCCCCCCGCTGCTGCCAATACTAGGTAAAACAGTAATCTTAATATCAGGGTGTTGCGCAGAATAGGCTGCAGACAGCTTTTTCATTGTTCCAAGACCGTTTCCTGTCCCCCCGATAATGATTTCTTTAGCTAGAGTGGCTGAACTAATAAACGGCAACGTCAATACAGCGATAAGCTGTAAGGTTCGAGGGCGAAGGGTTATAAAGTGCACGATATTTAAGTCGTTGAGTAAAAGTGCGGCGGATGTTAGCAGGCTTTACTTTTTCAGCAAAGTAATCCTTGTCGGTAAAAGTCGATGCTTAGTTGTAAATACCTGTTAACGCCTGAATTTTAGTTATAAGCTCTGTCGTTGCTGATTTTTAAGGCCAAACTTAGGGTAGTTTATTGTAAGGCGATTCTAGGTTTCACTCACTGAGTTAGACTGAACGAGTACGGGGGGAATTATTGACTTCTCATTTTTGTATTACATTTATTAAGGTATTCTTAGCGTTAACAAGTAATGTTCAAATTTCTTGAATCAACACGCCGCTTTAGTAATGAATTGTATTTATTAACTATTAATATCCTGATATAAATCTTTCCACACAATAAACTGCGGGTGTGCCGTGTGCATCCCAAGCAGTAGTAATCTCAATTCTTTGTATACCCTGGAGCACCTAAATGAGCTGCGATATGACTCTTGATAGTTTTCTTTCAACCGTTGCTGAGCGTAACCCTAATCAACCTGAGTTTTTGCAAGCAGTAAAAGAAGTTTTAACGTCTATCTGGCCGTTTGTTGCTGCACACCCTGAATATTTAGATGCCGGTATTTTAGAGCGTCTTGTTGAGCCTGAGCGCTTAATTCAGTTCCGTGTTTCTTGGGTTGATGACCAAGGCAAAGTGCAGGTTAACCGCGCTTTTCGTATTCAGCACAACTCAGCTATTGGCCCGTTTAAAGGGGGGATGCGTTTCCACCCTTCGGTTAACCAGTCAGTACTTAAGTTTTTGGCTTTTGAGCAAACCTTTAAAAACGCCTTAACGACCTTGCCTATGGGCGGCGGTAAAGGCGGTAGCGACTTCGATCCTAAAGGCAAGAGTGATGGCGAAGTTATGCGCTTTTGCCAAGCATTAATGTTTGAACTACATCGCCACTTAGGTGCAGATACCGATGTGCCAGCAGGTGATATTGGTGTAGGCGCGCGCGAAGTGGGTTACATGACCGGCATGATGAAAAAGCTGACTAACAGCGCTGAATGCGTGTTCACTGGTAAAGGGTTAACATTTGGCGGTAGTTTAATTCGTCCAGAGGCAACGGGTTACGGGGTATTATATTTCGTTGAAGCCATGCTAAAGGCAAAAGGCGAAACATTAGAAGGCAAAACCGTGACCGTATCGGGTTCTGGCAACGTTGCGCAGTATGCAATCGAAAAAGCGATGGAGATGGGCGGTAAGGTTATTACTGTATCAGACTCTAGTGGTGTGGTATTCGACCCTGAAGGTTTTACTCCAGAGAAGCTAGCTAAATTGATGGAAGTGAAAAATGATCGTCGCGGCCGTGTTGCAGATTACGCCTATGAAATGGGACTTGAGTATGTGACAGGCGGCACGCCTTGGCAGTTTGCTGCAGAAGTTGCTCTACCTTGTGCGACTCAGAACGAATTGGATGCTGAGCACGCTAAAATACTGATTGCTAATGGCGTACAGATTGTTGCTGAGGGCGCTAACATGCCAAGCACAGCTGAAGCGATTTTGCTTATGCATGAAGCAAAGGTGTTATTTGCACCAGGGAAAGCGGCTAATGCTGGTGGCGTGGCAACTTCAGGTCTAGAGATGAGCCAAAATGCACTGCGTTTAAGCTGGAGTCGTGAAGAAGTGGATATGCGCTTGCGTGATATCATGTACTCAATTCATGCGACTTGTGAGCAATATGGCCGTGAGGATGAGCATATCAACTACGAGTTAGGCGCAAACGTAGCAGGCTTTGTTAAAGTCGCTGAAGCAATGAAAGCACAGGGCGTTTACTAAGCTTTAGTTGGTAGTTTATATAAAGGGCCTAACGGCCCTCTTTTATTGTGCGTATCAGTTCTGATCATTACCTATCATCTTGCGTGACGATGCAAAACTCCAGCTTTCAATCGTGTTAGAAAGTAAATGACGTTTGAATGACTGCGCCTAACTCTTTGTCGCTGGCATAGCTTGCTGACAAATCAATATGAAAGGTATTGAATGGCGACAAGCCAAAACCTGCAATAAATTGGTCAGCCAAATTATCCGATAAATCTATTTGATAGCCTGCACGAAGTTGTGCTCAGTCAAAAGCGTTAAACTCAACACCAATACCCACCATCTGCTTATTATCAGTATTGGCATTGAAGTGCTAGTGCCTAATGATCACGATAGATCGGTAGTGCATGAAATTATCTATGAAGAGCTATGTCTAGGCGTGATCAAGCTAGAGTTTAAAGGGGGATACTTGCGGATTGTAGATGACCTTTATAATAAGGGGGCACAAGCCATTATATTAGGTTGCACCGAAATCGCTTTGTTGATCCAACAGCAAGACACTCAAGTACCTTTATATGACACTACTGAGATACATGCTGCCAAGGCGGTTGAGTTTGCATTAGCTGGAACCGCATAAAGAACTGCTGTTGTTTAGATTGATTCATTTATAGATCTTTCTATTGTCTTTTCTATATATAGTGGGGGCATTAATTGAAGTCGCCTTATTTACTTATTCAAGCTTACTACAGCGAGGAGGCAATCTTTGTTAGTTACTTTTGCACATAAATGTACCTAGTTTAAAAAGGTCGAGCAGTTATTTATAGTTCACCATGGCCGATATCGCAGTAGTAGCGCATCATCAATAGATATTATCCCCTTGGGGCCGCACATGTAGAGGCTGTTTTTTTGCGCACAACCCCTTGTTTTGTGGGTAACTCTGAGGATAACTAGTGACTAAGTTGTGCTTAAATAAGAACATTGAAAAAAGACGTATATTTATGAAAAAAGCACTTGCGCAGATCTGAAATCTCCCTATAATGCGCATCCACTGACACGGCACAGCAGGCCATTCGCTCTTAGCAAAAGCTAGATAGAACGGGA